>JALRKL010000156.1 GCA_023268875.1 Bacteroidia bacterium | reverse complement strand
ATTTCTGTTGGTCATATTGACTCGAAATTTGGTATTTCCATACATCAGATGCGCCATGTGCAACGCGTTGTTGAAACCCATAAAATGAAGGTAAATGGCCTTCATATGCATACAGGTTCGGATATTTTGGATGCTGAAGTATTTCTGCGTGGAGCGGAATTACTGTTTGAAGCAGCAATGCAATTCAAAGACTTAGAATTTATGGATTTTGGATCCGGATTTAAAGTTGGATATAAAGAAGGCGATATCGTAACCGATATTGAACAAATTGGTGCGAAAATTTCTGGTGCTTTCAAACAATTTTGTAAGGATTATGGTCGTGAATTAGAGTTGTGGTTTGAGTCCGGTAAATTTATTGTTTCGGAGGCGGGATCTCTATTGGTTACAACGAACGTGATTAAGACAACTACCTCGACTGTTTTTGTAGGTGTAAATAGTGGACAAAACCATTTGATTCGGCCTATGTTCTACGATGCGTATCATCATATTGAAAATATTTCAAATCCTTCCGGTACCCCTCGTTTATACTCGGTAGTAGGATATATTTGTGAAACCGATACCTTAGGTTACGATCGCCAGATTCCTGAAGTTCGAGAAGGGGATATATTGCGCATTAAAAATGCCGGTGCTTATGCATTCTCTATGAGTAACAACTATAACGCGCGCTTACGACCTGCTGAAGTGCTTTTTTACAACGGAGAAATGCACCTTATTCGTAAAGGGGAAACCTTAGAAGATGTAACTAGAAATGAGATAGAGGTACTATCTCTTTAGCATTCTATTTTTCGAAAATAAGAGTTGATCGATTATCGCGGTAACGATGTAGAATCTTTATGTTGTGCCTATTGTTCAGGTACTACACGTATGACGGTTCGAAAACCCACGCTAGCGGACTTGTAATCGCCTCTCTTGAACATTATGGCACTCGGGTCGATATAATGAAATTCGTCGCTCCAAGAGCCTCCTTTGAGCATGAAATGTGTTTTTAAATCGCTATCTCGATGAAGGATATTCTTTAGTTGTTCGGGAGAAGCGGTAATATCTGGATTGGGGATTAGCCGTTCACTCATAGTATAAACATACTCTAGGTTGTTAAAAAGTTTTCCTTTCGCTGCAGTAGAGGTCCATTCAGCCACATTTCCTAATAAATGACTTGGGAATTTTTCCTTGCTTTCTCCCGATACAATATGAAAGAAGTTTTTGTTATACAAGTCGGCGAGTCGCAATGTTTTAATAGGCCCCATATTAATTTGATTCAAATTCGATTGGACCCAATACTTTATAAAATCGTATTCCTTACTATCATTCTGGGATGACATGGATTGTCGAATCGCTGCATTCGCCGCTTTTACAAATTCAGCCTGCGTGGGCAGGTCAACTAAAAATCGATATCCTTTGGGCAGTTCTTGGCCAAACTCCCTGTTCAATTTTTGCTCCAACCAATTGCAATACTGGGTTGCTTGGTATTGTGAAACGCCAACTACGGGATATTTTGAGTAGGCTGGATGTTTGAAGTAATAAGATACGAAGGGTACCATATATACATTGTCGCCTTGGAGCCACACATTAGTATCAGGATGAACCCAAGTTGAACTGATTTTGCCTTTTTGGAAAAAATCAGATGCGCTATCGGCTATGAACTCTCGATACTCTTCGTTACTTACCTCGTTCTTTTGAATATAAAATGGACTGATTTTAAAGGTCTTGGGAATGCAACGGATAGAGTCATATCCCCATTGCGGATAGAATGTAACTTGATCACC
>JALRKL010000094.1 GCA_023268875.1 Bacteroidia bacterium | reverse complement strand
GTTCCTTCTTTCTTTTCTGCTATGTTGTTCTCCTGGTTTTTTGGATTCGTATTAAGAACCTACACGGGATTACCCATGACCGGGAGTTGGCTCGAATTAACAAACGATGGATCCCATCAAACCTTGAAACTTTCGCATCTTATTTTACCGGCTTTGGCACTGGGTATTCGTCCCTTAGCGGTTTTTATCCAGTTAACCCGAAATACAATGGTCGATGTTTTGGAACTGGATTTTATAAAAACTGCCCAAGCTAAAGGAGTGTCAGATAAAAAGGTCATTTGGAAACATGCATTCCCTAATGCCTTAAATCCAATTGTTACGTCGATAGGAGGGTGGTTCAGCAGTTTACTAGCGGGTTCCTTCTTTACAGAGTATATTTTTCAGTGGAAAGGTATGGGTAAAGTGAGCATTGAAGCATTACAACAAAGTGATTTTCCTGTGGTGATGGGAGCCGTTTTATTAACAGCATGTTTGTTTTTTGTAATACACCAATTCACAGAATGGTTGTATGTTTGGATTGATCCTCGTTTGAAATATGGATAAAGTATATTTAGTCGGTTTGCCTGCGTCTGGAAAAACAACCATTGGCAAGTGGTTGTCTCAGAAAATGAATTGGGACTTTCTCGATTTGGACGAGTGTATTGAAACAGAAGCGCAAATGTCCGTGGCTGAATATTTTAATAAGTTTGGAGAAGAGGCTTTCCGTATTTTGGAGCGTGACTTATTGAGAGAAACAGAGAATAAGAAAAATATCATAGTTGCTTGTGGCGGCGGCACTGCGGCCCATTTCGATAATATGAATTGGATGCAGGAACGAGGAATAACGGTATTTTTAAATATAGATTTAGGAACAATTCAAACTAGAATCTATGCGAATCCCAACCAACGCCCGCATTTTGAAGGCAAAAATCTCTTGGAAATCCGGGAAAAATTGCAAGATATGCTAACAAATAGAGGTGGTTTTTATCATAAATCAAAAATTATTTGGAATAAATCAACGCCTAATGATTTTTTGCATATGGCTGTAAGTCAATTATTTACGCCTAATTGGTGATCGAAAGGTTACATTTTGTTAGTGAAAAGTGAATAATTTTTTTGCGCCCTTTGTGAATATTCGGTTTGCTAATCTCCAATAGTTTCATACTTTTGACCAATCAACTAACAACCAAATTATCCAGAATATGAACAAGTCAGATTTAATCGGAAAGATGTCAGCAGATGCTGGTATCACCAAGACCCAAGCGCAAACTGCGTTAAACAGTTTCATCGAGGCTACTACAGATGCTTTAAAGTCTAACGACAAAGTTATCTTAGTAGGTTTCGGAACTTTCTCTACTAGCGTTCGTAGCGCACGTAAAGGAAGAAACCCACAAACAGGTGCTGAAATCAATATCGCTGAAAAGAAAGTGGTACGTTTCAAGCCAGGAGCAGAATTAAGTGAGAAAGTAAAATAAGATTTCTACTTTTAAACGAAAAGGCCGTTGCATCCCATGTAACGGCCTTTTTTTATGTATTTTTGCCTGTGCACATTTCTATAAAATCGTTGTTTTTTGAACACATGGCCCAAACTACACCGGCACCTATTGCGCTCAAAATTGATAGAGCAGATGGCGTTTGGTTATACGACGACTTGGGAAATGCTTATTACGATTTAATTTCTGGAATTTCAGTTAGCAGTCTTGGACATCAAAACCAACGAATAGCTGAGGCCGTAAAAGCGCAAATCGATAAGCACATGCACGTGATGGTTTATGGGGAAGTAATTCACGACACACCTGCAAGATTCAGCGAGTTGCTTGTTTCACAGCTCCCCGAAACTCTAGATAATGTATATTTTGTAAATAGTGGTTCAGAGGCGATAGATGCGGCTATGAAATTAGCCAAACGTATAACAGGGCGCCATTCCTTTGTGGCACAAAAAGAGGCATATCACGGTAGCGGTCAAGGACCATTATCTCTAATGGATGATGCTTATTTTACCCAACGTTATCGACCCCTTTTAAATAATGTTTATTACATAAAACAAAACGATTTCACAGCGGTTGAATCCTTGCCTGCGGAAGGGGTTGCAGCGGTAATTGTTGAACTCGTTCAAGCAGAGCGTGGGGCGAGGCTCGCAGAAGTGGAATATTTAAAACAGATCAGAACTTATTGTGATCGCACCCAATCGCTGTTGATTTTTGATGAAATACAAACCGGTGTTTTTAGAACAGGAGAGTTCACCGCATTTCAATCTTACGGCATCATTCCGGATGTGCTGGTTTTAGGAAAAGCAGTTGGCGGAGGAATGCCACTTGCTTGCGTTATTACATCGACCGAGAAGATGCGGGCATTTTCGGATAAGCCAATTTTAGGACATATCACTACATTCGGTGGACATCCAGTATGTTGTGCGGCGGGTTTAGCAAATTTGGAGTGTTTGATGGACTGGCGTGAAGAATTGAATATCCCACTTAAGGAGAAGGCCTTTAGAGATGCGCTTAAACATCGAAATATCGTAGATGTAACGGGTAAAGGTCTCTTACTCGCTTGTCATATCGATAAAAGAATCGATATTATTGAATTAAATAAACAGTTGTTGGAAGAAGGAATCTTTACCGATTGGTTCTTATTCAATCAAAATGCAATCCGAATTGCACCACCATTAATTATGGAATTGTCCCATATTACTGAGATTTGTGAAAAAATCAAAAAAGTTCTCGATCGTTACTCATTCTAATTTGGGGGGTGTATTGCTTATCTTTGTCTTATCAATATGCGCATTTCCGTTTTAAGATATTTCCAAAACCTAAGAGTCCTCAGAGGATTACTTTTATTTGGGATAATTTTTATTTCGAATGCCTGTGAGAATATTTATGAAGAGCCAACCGATAATGTAGATGTTGCATCCGATTTAGCATTAAACATCCACGCACCCATTGGTTTATTTGAGATGGTTCAACATGTTTCCGACGAATTACTTAGTCGCGGACTTTTTCAACAAAACGCAACTGGTTTAGCTCAGGAGATAGGAGCACAAATACGTTTGATAGATTCGGTTTTTTCAGACGACGATTCCGTTATTTATGAAATAAATTTTGGCTCTAATATTCCAAGCAGTTTTGATTTAAAACAACGAATCGGTCAAATTCAAGTGGTGGTATATGTAGACTATACGGAGGTTGGTAGCGTTCAAAAGGTGAGTATAGATGAACAAAAACCTTATCAAGTTATACTGAATAACGGATTTACTCAAACAATCAGAGGAAGTTTCCAAATGGTAAAGACTTCGGATCAAGGGCAGCGATTTCTGTTAGATTCATTATCATTGATGAATTCTGAAAATCCGGAAATTCAGTATAATGGAAGTGGTTATTTGGAGTTTAAATCAATTTCGGGACAATCTACGCCGGGCTTGAAAGGCGACATGTTAGAAATACAAGGTGAAGGCAAGTTTTTTGCGCAACAACAAATTTTAAATTGGGAAATTATTTTACCACTGCGAATGCGGTATGAATTTGGGTGTTCGGAATATGCTCACAAGGGGATGATTCGATTACTAACGGTTTTAGATCGTTACACAATCGATTACGATCCCTTTGGTACGGGAGCGTGTAATCGGATCATTAAAATCACCAAGGGGGGAAATCAATTTGAAGTGGTCTTACCGTGATTTAGAGATGTAGGAAATTCGACAATCGCATATTTGTTGTCGTTTTTTTTCATCCATATATGCTGAATACCGTTCGTTAGCCATAGATATTCACTGTCTATTTTTGTGAGATATAATCCGGCTTGGGTAAGCGTTTTAGGCGAAATAGCCACATCTGGAGCTTTGCATTCTACCAATAAATGAGGGGTGCCTTTCTGGTTAAATGATACAATATCAAAGCGTTTTGGGCTTCCATTTATCCTGATTTGACGTTCAATAGCAACCAAATTTTCTGAAATATTAAAATAGGTTAAAATGAATTCAAGGCAGTGCTGTCTAACCCATTCTTCTGGAGTTAAGGGGATAAATTTTTTTCGAACTCTATCAAAAATGAGTTTTTTTTGCTCATCCAATCGAGTGGAAAAGTCGAACGGAGGAAAATTCAAGTCAGTCAACAGAACGAAATTAGGTATTTAAATGGCCAAAAAAGCAAGCGCGACGGAACTTTTTTTACAGTATGATAAAGAAATTCGCTCACGCAATTTTTCACCCGTGTATGTTCTTTATGGCGAAGAAACCTATTTTATTGACAAAGTAACGCAACTGTTGGAGCAAAATGTCGTTCCAGAAGAATCCAAGAGCTTCAATCAGCATATTCATTACGGGAAGGAAATTTCTCCCAATGATTTGGTGGCGATGTGCAAACGCTATCCCATGATGAGTGATTATCAATTAATCGTTGTTAAGGATGCACAAGACGTTAAAGATTTAGAAGCAATAACGAGTTACCTCGAAAACCCTTTACAATCTACGATATTGGTTTTAGCCATGCGCAAAGGGAAAATGGATATGCGTAGTAAAATGGCGAAAGCAGCTTCAAAGCACAAAGTGACCGAGTTTGCTCCATTGCGCGATTACCAAATGCGCGATTGGTTGCCGGTTTTCGCCGAATCCAAAGGAAAAAGAATCGATATAGATGCCATTAATCGCTTGATTGACTTGATAGGCGCGGATTTATCGAAGATTCATAATGAATTAGAGAAAATATTTGCCACGGTAAACGAAGATTTTATTCGCGTAAAACATATCGACGAACATGTCGGATTCAATCGGGAATACAACATTTTCGAATTGCAAACAGCCTTAGGTTCGAGAAACTTTAACCGTTCAATTCAAATAGCCCACCAGATGAGCGCCACAATGGAAAAAGGTGAAATGATGCGTAATGTGGTTGTATTACAAAAATATTTCAGTAATATTTTGTTGCTGCATGGTATGAACACCACGGATAAATACGAAGTGGCTAAAGTTTTAGGGGTAAATCCCTATTTCGTAGATGAGTATGTGAAAGCCAAATCATTATTCAATCTATTGGATCTCGAAAATGTAATGAATCAATTGAAGTATCTTGATTTACGCCTCAAAGGTATTAATCGTGGGGCAGCAACGGATGGAGATCTTTTGGTTGAAACGGTTGTAAAGATTTTGAATCGTTGAATTATTGCGGAAAATTCGCGTCTTATTTTTGTTTTTTATTTTCTTTTTAACTCAGTATTAAGTTAATTCGCAAAAGTCATTTTATATATATGAAAAAATTATACACGTTAACAGCGGTGATTTTAACTTCGGGTTTTGTTTTAGCCCAAGTAAATAAATCCCACAACAATTGGCAAGGTGCCATTTATGGGACTCCCGAAAAGGTGAGTTACCAACTGGGAACGTTTCCCACCGACAAACAAGAGTTTACCGGCAACGGAGCTAAGACTAAGCCAAGTGGTGTTAGTAATAGGGCTGCCGATCATAGTGCATTTGTTAAACTGGGTGAAACGTATTACGATTTACAATCCAACGCGGCGATGCCCCATCGTTTGGTAAAGCATGCTAATGGTAACATCAGTGCAACCTGGACAACGGCATCTTCCGATGCTCCGGGTTTTCCGGGCCGTGGTGCCGGTTACAATATGTACGATGCCGGAACATCCCAATGGGGTACCCCATCTGCAGAAAGAGTTGAGGCTAGTCAGCGAAGCGGTTGGCCTAACGTAGGTGTTTTAAGCGACGGAAATGTATTTGTTATCGGTCACGATGCTACCAGCGGTGGATTTTATATGACTAAATCAACCTCACCTGGTCAACGCCCATCTGAAACAGTTAATATCCTGACCCAAGCACCTTACAAGCCAATTTGGTCTCGTACAGATAATTCTGGCGATACCATTCACTTGATTTGTGCATATACAGACTCATCAGCGCCTGGTGATGCGCGTCCTCCGTTGATTAATGGGGTTCGTGGACCCATGGTTTACAGTCGCAGTTTTGATGGTGGATCTACTTGGAATAAAACCCACACGGTTTTACCAGGTTACGATTCAACCCTTTTCAATGCAGGTTCTGCCGATAATTATGCCATTGATGTTCGTGGTGAAAACGTAGCAGTAGCAGTTTCTGCCGCCCTTTCAGGGGTTATCGTTTGGAAGAGCAGCGATGCTGGTGAAACTTGGAGACGCTACCTTGCAGATAGTTTCCCATATGCTCCTTTTACAGGTAAAAAATTCATGATCGATACTCCTTTTACCTCAGATGGTACAGTTGATGTATTGCTTGATAATGATGGAAAGGTTCATGCATTTTGGGGACTTACTCGAGTTCTAGATGAAGATACCAGCGATGAGTCATACAGTTTCTTCCCAGGTTACCAAGGCTTGGTTTACTGGAATGAAGGAATGGCATCTGGAGAAAATATGTTAATCGCTGCAGGTGGATCTTTTGATCGCGATGGTGATGGAGTAAATGCACTTACACAGGCCAATACGGCAGCATTATCTGAAGGAAATGTTCCTGCCGGTTTGGCAACGGTTGCTCGTTTGGGTAATACTTCAGCCATGCGTCAGCCAAGTGCTGCCATTGATGGCAATAATCGCATCTACGTAACCTTCTCGGTTCCAATTGAGGGCGATGAGTCGTTTTTGAGTGCCAACTTCCGTGATATAGGAATAGTACATTCTACTGATGGCGGTGCAACATGGGAACCTACACAAAACATTACCCAGTTCTACCAAAAAGAAGATGACTTTGCTTGTGTTGCTCGTGAAGTAGACGATTTCTTGCATGTTATGTGGCAGCAGGATGAGATCCCAGGAACCAACCTACAAAACAATTCTACTTTAATGGCAAACCACGAGGTAGTATTGAATACCATTTATTACAGTGCAATACCTGTTTCGTCTATATTGACGGGCGAAATTGGACATATGTATGGAATCAATAACGAGAAAATTGGTACCGGTGATGTATTTGTAGTTGGACAGAATTTCCCGAATCCATTTGGTGAAAAATCAAACGTTACAATTTACTTGTCAGAGCCGGGTGATGTTAACCTAGAAGTTCGCAATACCATGGGTGCATTGGTTCAAACCAAGAATTACAGCGGTTTATTGCGCGGTAACCACGTATTGGAAATTGATGCTAATAACCTTAGTAATGGAGTATATACTTACACGGTAACTTCTGGAGGTCGCAGCGAAACCAAATCAATGATGGTTGCGCACTAAAAACAATCAATAACTTATTTAACATAAAAGGCCGGTTTAATACCGGCCTTTTTTATTTTTGCAATATGAAAACCAACTATTGGTACCATGCCTTCTCTGGAATCGTTTTTATTAGTATTGGTCTATACTTTCTAAGTAATCCGCCCGACGCATTGAAACAAGATTCAGAATCGGCCATTCAAAAGGTATTACCTTGGGTTATTATAACATGGGGACTTTTTAAAGGCGTGAATGCGTATCTGTTATTCAAAAAGAACCGAAATGCCTAGACTATTAAGAGTTCTAATACCTATATGGGTTATTGCCTTTTTGAGCGAATCTTGTGGTGATATTTCCTTCGATGGAACGGCAAATGATGTGCCTACAGCTGGACAAGTAAAAATAGGCTTTGAACCTGGTGATAGCTTTTTAGTGAGTCAATGGCTGTATATTTTCCATTCCCAATATCCTAAAGCATCTGTTACTCCCGTTTTTAAAGAAAAAGAAGAATTGGTCGCTCTAATGTTAAAAGATTCTCTTCAAGGGATCTTCATTCACGATACATTTAGTAAGTCAGAGCAAAATTGGCTTTCCGATAAAAAGAATGCTACCGTTAATGAAATTGCTATCGGCAAAACGGCACCTGTTTTTATCGCTTCTAAGGAATCTGTGATAAAGGGAATAAACTTTTTTGACAAAGAATTGTGGGGAAATAACGGGATATCTCGATTAATAGTGCGTAAAAGAATGTGTTCAGAGGAACAATCAATTCATAGGTTTGTTAGGAGTATATGTGCCGATTCACAAGAATTTAAGCAGCATCCCTATGTGCAGTTACGCCGTGAATCGCTTCCCTCGGATAAAGAAATTGTCGAATATGTTTCAAACCATAGCGATGCGGTTGGTATAATATCCTTAAACACGGTGGCAGACAAACGAGATTCCTTGTCGGTGGCTCTGCAAAGAATGGTTCGAATTTTGCCAGTTCAAAACGAGAAAGGGGATTACCGATTGCCCTTTCAATCCCAACTTAGCGCTAAACAATATCCTATTATTCAGCCTATAACTAGTTATGAAACCCAAGGATATTCGGGTCTCGTCAAAGGATTTGTCATTTATGCAAATAGCCAGTCAGGACAGGCACTACTTCAAAAATCCGGACTGATTCCGGCTAATTACCAAGGCCGGAAAATACAAATAGACTTAAATTGATGTCATGTTAAAGTCATCAGTAAACATTTTCGTTTACTTTTGGGTTCTATATGGAATAAAAGAAAAGTTCACACAATTATTTTAAGGATTTATCCAATTCCTTACAATGGTTTAACATTAAATTAGTTTTTTTGCAGTTAAAATGAAAAAATACATCTTAAGTTCATTGATTTTACTGAGTTCGGTAGCAAATACCCTTCAGGCTCAGTCATTGAAGAAGGCACAAATCTACGCTCGTAATGAGCAGTACGAAGATGCCGAACAGGAGTTCAAAGCCCTAATTTCGAAGAAACCTAAAGAAGGACCGAATTATTACTACGCTGCCATGAACCAGTTCGCTAAAGGAGATTCATTAGCTGCATTGAATTTAATAGAGCAAGGAGGAATTAATGCGCCCAAATGCCGTATGGTACTAGTAGGCAAGGGGTACATTTCCTTGCGTCAGGGCGATCCCAAAATGGCGGAGAATTATTTCCAACAAGCGCAAGACGTAAAAAAGAAACGCCGCGGTGAAATTAATAAACAAATTGCATCGGCCTATCTGAACCAACCCTACGCTACTGAAGCGCAAATAATTGAATATGCTAAAAAGGCAAAAGATTATTTGACTATGGCGTCTGATGACTTTGAAAGTAAATTGCTTTTAGGCGACGCTTTGATGAATATTGACAAAACTGATTTGTCGCTTTCCGTTCAGCAATTTATCGTTTCAGGTTATGAAGAGCCAAATGATCCGCGACCTTTATTGCGAGAGGCAATGGTTTATCGACGCGCCAAAAATTATGAACTTTCTAAGCTGCGTATTCAACAAGCATTGTCAAAGGACGAGGATTATGCTCCCGCATACCGTCAATTGGCTGAGGTGTTTAATTTGATGGATGCTCGCGATAGCTCGATTTATTATTTTCAAGAATATTTAAAGCGTAATAACAACTTAAGTGCACGTGTGCGATACGTAGAAGCCCTTTATTTGAATAGCGAGTTCAATCGTGCGATTCAAGAAGGAGAGGCACTACTAAACGAATCAAAAGTACCTAATATATATGGTGTAGTTGCTTATGCTATCGTAGGTAAGAAAGATGCAAGTCCGGAAGAAATCAAGAAAGGACTTCGTT
>JALRKL010000149.1 GCA_023268875.1 Bacteroidia bacterium | reverse complement strand
CCGAGTTCCTTATTCGCATTCACCATTAAGACATAAATACCGACCTGTAACCAATAGTCAGAAGGTATTTGACCTGGTTTACGTCTCGCATTTAGCGTGCTTTTTTTTCTAATATTATTGAAATTGCCCGTTTTGTAGTCCGAAACGACGGCATGATTATCTGAAATGATGAGTTTATCTATATTGCCCTTTAATAAAACGCCCTCAACTTCTGTTTGGATCGAATATTCGGTTTTGGTATTCCCATAATTTGCGTATTCCTTCTTTTTTATCTCCAGTAGTGCGTTTAATATGCTACGCCCTTGTTCAAGCCGCGATTCGTATTGTTTTTCAGTAAAACTGCCTTTCATTCGGTTCATTTGGAAGTCGAAATACGATTTCCATTCTTCGATTGATAACCATTTATTCTCTTCTCTGTATTGATCAACAAGATAACGCATACAAGCGTGCATAGCATTACCGTAAGATAAGTATTCACTTGGACTAGATGGAACTCTTACTATATAATTAAAATAGAAACTAACTCCACATTTTAGGATACTTTGAATAGAAGATGGGGAAAACGTGAATTTTTGAATACGCTCTTCCATCCATTCGTCAGCCGAAACTTCTAATTGCGGTTTTCCTTTGCGTAAAAGTATTTGATGCTGTGACCAAAGTAAATCTTTTTCGTCTAGTATTCTGTGTTTGGGATTTCCTTGAAAGTACTCTGGATCTACTTCCCCAATAAACTGACTAGGAGTAAAACTATCTTTATTTTCAGTTAATTTTCGGGTGAAGTACGAAATGTTTACCGTCTTTTTTGCTCTTGTTACGGCGACAAAAAATAAACGTCGACGCTCTTCCATGGCTTGCGACAATTCTTCCTCGTCTTCGATTCTGCCCTTAAAAGCTTCAAGTAATTCACGCATTTTAAACGGATATTGAGTGGCGGCGGTATCACCCCATTCATTATCTAAACCGCGAATTATAAATACATGGTCGAATTCGAGACCTTTCGAACTGTGAGCGGTTAACAATTGTATGCCCTTATTGTTGCCTATCCTTTTTTCTAGTGATATTTCAATATTTGCTGCTTTTAATTTGTGAACTTGATTGAGCAATTCATTGAGTTTTATGAAGGGAAATCTTTCGCATTGTTGATTAACGTACGAAGTAAACGTGTGTAAAACTTCAAGATTCCAATGGCTATCAGGATTCTGTGTAGCAAGCGCCAAGAATCCAAACTCAGAAAAAATTTGAGCAATTAAGTCGCCTACATTGGTAGAAGCGGCATTTTTTATCCATTTTTCGATAAAATCAAATAAAATCACCAAGGCTTTCTTTTCATCAGGTAGTAGATAGGATGCATTTTTACCTCCATCTTTTATGGCGAGAAAATGTTCCCTCCAACTATAAATTTGATAATTCCCTACGCTTCTTTTTTGTTGTCGTTCATTCTGAATATCCGTGCTCAGTTGATTTAAAGCGATTGGCCGAAAATCGTAAAGATTACTGGCAAGTAAGGGATACAATAGATATTCACCGCTGTTGGGTTCGTTAAGTTCTCGACTTAAATAATCCAACCAATTTAATAACAAATCTATTATTGGTTCGGTAAGGATATTAATCTTTTTATTTAACACGAAGGGAATGTTTCGCTCTTTAAATAGGTTGACGAAATCATCTGCAAATCGATGTTTGGGGTAAAGGATGGCTATTTCTTGCGGATTAGTGCCCTGTTTTATAAGGTTTTCGATATCCTGAGTAACGCCTAATACTTCGTGAAATTCATTCACGTATGAATGAATCTTTGGCTCAATAGGAGGGAAGTTTTTATTTTCACCTGCACTTAACAGTTCCTTTGATAATCCTACCTGGCTATTGGTTAAACGCAATTTATTATGCCCGATCAATCGAGATGAACCATCAAGAATATTTTGGGTGCTTCTGTAATTATCTGTGAGTACTATGGTTTGTAAACTTTGACCATAACGGTTTTGAAACTCCAACATATTGCCAACACGAGCCCCTTGGAAAGCATAAATACTTTGATCGTCATCTCCTACAACAAAACAATTGGCTTGGTCTCCCCAATAATCGGTTAACAATCGTAAAATATCTCCCTGTTGATATGAAGTATCTTGAAATTCATCTACCAAAACGAATTCAAAGCGTTCTTGTACACTCATTTTATAGTCTTCATCGGTACTCAACTTTTCATGTACCCATTCGATCATATCGCTGAATTCGTAAACGCCGAGTTCGGCCTTCTTTTCTTGATATTGGGGATAGAGTTCTGCAGCCGCTTTTAATTTTGCCCAATTCGAGAATAGCGTATTATAGTCTTTCATTTTTATATCGCCTGCTTTAGCGGTTTTTGTGCCGCGCGTATATACCGCATTGGGAAAGCAAGCCTTAAAAAATTCGATATCGTTTAATTTTTCAATATAGCCCGATATTTGCTCGGTACTTAATTGCAATTCTCGAAGGGCATTCCAAGTTTGATTTAGTTGCCAATGTAAATTAGTATTGTACGATTTATAGTCTTTTATAGGAGAGTCGTGCGGCAAGGAGTCAATTAATGATTGAAATATTTCAACTTTTTCTAAATCGTCAATTACACGTAATTCCCGACGAGAGTATAGGTCTGGCCTTTCAGAAATAAGTCGGTTACAAAGACTGTGAAATGTATGAATATTAACCCGATACGAATCCGTTCCCATGAATGCACTCAAACGTTGTCGCATTGCGGTTGCACCGGCCTCCGTGTAGGTTAGACATAGTATATTCTCAGGCCTGGTATCGGTTTTTTGCAATATATTGAGAATTCGTGTAGCAAGAATTTGGGTTTTACCTGTTCCCGGTCCTGCGATTACCATCACCGGACCCTCAATGGCCTCCACGGCCTTTTTTTGTGCAGAATTTAACGATTCAAAAATGTCTTGAAAACTTGGCATCATGGAAATATACGCCCAAGAACGAAAAAAAACAACGAACCTTAATATCTTTGTGTTTTATGTCTGCTACATCCGTGCAATACGATTCGGTAGTCTCTCGCTGTAAAGAGATCTTCCACAAGAAAAATAAAGATTATGGACCTTCATGGCGTTTATTTCGTCCGAGTAGTTTAACCGATCAAATTCTTATTAAAGCGCAGCGAATTCGAAATATTGAATCAAGTGGCAAAAACCATGTGGGCGATGATGTAATCGGCGAGTTCATGGGAATAGTAAATTACTCATTAATGGCACTGATTCAGTTGAAAAATCCTGTAGCTGAAAATGAAACCGGGGAAATGGATTCCATTAATCATTATTACGAGCAGGCCATTTCGGAAACTAAAGCCCTCATGATTTTAAAAAACAGCGATTACAGTGAGGTTTGGAGGGAAATGCGTATCAGCAGTTTGACCGATATGATACTCGTTAAGTTAGCCAGAATAAAACAAATTGAAGACAATCTCGGGATTACTGAAGCGAGCGAAGGCGCCGATGCGAATTACCAAGATATAATCAACTATGCTATATTTGCTCTGATCCGACTAACAGAGCAATAAATGAAACACCTATTTAACGTTACCAAACTGTTGACCGGAGCCTTGTTTGTGTTCTCCGGTATCGTAAAACTCAACGATCCTTCGGGTTTCTCTATCAAACTTAATGAGTATTTTGATGTTTTTGCTGAGGATGTAGCCCAGCGGCAGGATTCCATCAGGCTAAAGGTTCAATTGGATTTTGAAACCATTACAGAACAAACCTTTGTTTTATACCCTTCAGATGACATAAAAAATCTTCGTCTGAATTTGTCGGTTGATTCCTTGCAAGGAATTGACATGGAGTATAAATGGGGTGGTATTGAGGGCGTTCCGATCCAAAAACCCGAGCGTTTACAGTTGCCTTCAAAAATTCATGCGTTTGTCTTCGGAAAAGATGGCAGTGTAATCGAGAAGTCGCTGTTCCTAGATTCTACTCAAGTATTGAAATCGCAAATTCAAACGGATTTTACCTACGATATCCGTAATCTCGTAAAATCCTCGGGAATGCTTAGTGCGATCTTTAAAGCCTGTAAATCGTATTCATTATATTTCAGTGTATTTTTCTGTGCCCTGGAGGTTTTACTCGGATTGGCTATGCTAATCGGTTATGAAATCAAACTGACTGTAGTTATCACGGCCTTACTTATTAGTTTTTTTACCTTTCTCACGGGTTACAGTGCCTATTATAATAAGGTTACCGATTGTGGTTGTTTTGGAGATTTTCTCAAATTAGAACCTTGGACTTCATTCAAAAAAGACGTGATTCTCTCATTATGTGTTGCAATCCTGATTGCGGGATGGAAGCACAATAAGGTGGTTTTTGTAAGGGCCAAAGGTCATTTTGTGATGGGAATATTAACCTTAGCGACATTTGGATTTGGTATTTATTGTTATTTGTATCTTCCTGTATGGGATTTTCTTCCCTACAAAAAAGGCAATGACATTAATTACATAATGAATCATATTCCTGAGGGTGAGCGGGCTAGCGATAGCATTCAAGTGCAATTTGTTATGCAAAAAGGGTCAGATTCCGTTAAGGTTTCTACTCTCGAGTACGCACAATACGCAGCAAAAGGATACAGTTTTGTGCGGCAGGATCGAAAAATGATTATTGAAGGGTATAAGTCACCGATACACGATTTTGCCATTTACAATTTAGCCACGGGTGAGGACTTAAAAGATAAAGTGCTGCAATCGAACGATTATCAGTTGCTCTTTGTTATGCCTTTTTTAAGCGAAACGGATTTGTCTTGTCTAGAGAATATTAATCGCTTGTATGAATGGACAAAATCTCAGAAAGTGAACTTCTATGCGTTAAGCTCTGCCTCTTTAAAGCCCGTTAAAGAATTTAAGAAAAAGTATGGTATCTCATTTGAGATATTTGCTGCCGACCAGAAAATGCTGATGACAATGGCGCGGTATAATCCTACACTATATGTTTTTAAGGGCAGTATAGTTATTGAAAAGTACAGTGGTAATAACTTGCCCGACCCCGCCGTTTTGGAAGAAATAATTCGTGTTAAATAACCCCATTGAAAAAGAAATTTCTACATAAAATATCATTTTTAGCTTCTGTGCTTTTGGGATTGGTATTGGTTGTTTTTCTTTTATTTCAGGCGTTACCGGGTCCGGAACAAATTTTAAGCGGACAAAGAACCGACAAAGCAACCACAGAAGCCATTGTGAAGGATTTAGGGTTAGATCAGCCAACTTGGAAACAAGCTTTACTCTATGTTAATGATATCAGTATAATATCGATTTACCCTCAAGACAAGATACCAAAATTTGTCACCGGGGTGTTTTGGAAGGTTGCTGATTTTAAAATTGGGTTTAAATTTCCCTATTTGAGAACTTCATTCCAAACCAAACTTCCCGTGAATCAAATACTAGCAGAAGCGTTTGTGGGAACTATAATTTTAACTTTTGCAGCCATGTTTTTGGCTTTGATTGTGGGAATACCGCTGGGAGCTTGGGCGGCATCAAAACAAAATACATTTTGGGATAACACTATTGTAGCTTTATCGACCCTCGGGATTTCGGTTCCCTCCTTTTTTTCCGCAATGTTGTTTTCTTGGTTGTTTGGATTTGTGTACAGGGAATATACAGGTCTGCCCATGACGGGTAGTTGGTTAGAGTTGAGCACCGATGGAAATTATCGTATACTCAAACTTTCACATTTAATCTTACCAGCAATTGCTTTGGGCATTAGGCCATTGGCTGTTTTTATTCAGCTTACAAGAAATAATATGGTGGATGTTTTAGCCTTAGATTTTATTAAAACCGCAAAAGCTAAATTTCCAACAAATAAACTCATTGTGAAACCAATTCCAGTAAGAACTCCTACACCATAAAAATTGTACCAACTTGTATCGTTTGGCATTTGGGCTATTTTCAATTTTATAGATGCATATGAGAACACAAAAACACCAAGTTGTTTACCAAGGAATAGTCCTAATACTATACCCAGGGGAACTTTATCAAGTAACGAAGCGAAAGATAAACCTTCTAAAGA
>JALRKL010000072.1 GCA_023268875.1 Bacteroidia bacterium | reverse complement strand
GCGCGTACAAACGATACGGGTGTGCATGCGCCTTGTGTTTCATTGGCTGAAAATATTTTGGATAACAGTGTAATCAATTACAAATATAATACTGAGGCAGTTGAATTTTTGCATGTCCCTAAGGTCATATTTTTGGCTAATGTTCAACCTGACTACAGTTTACTCTCGATGGATCGCTGGAAAGTTTACGAGTTACCCAGCTATACAGATAAGAATAAAACAGTAGAAAAGATGACAACTTTTAATATAAATTTTATGAATTAATCTGAATCTTCAAATCCCGGGTTTGTCCAACTGTCATATAGATGTTCATATTCTTCGTTATGTTCATCTATTCGATCTTGAAGCTGACCATATCCATATTCTGCTTCTTGTAGATCGCGGTGGTTAATAGCTCTTCGCCTACGTTGAGCTCTACTATTTCCTCGATTACTGTTGAGACGTCTTCGCGCATTTATTCTATCTCTTTCGTAAAGAGCACGTATTCTAGCGTAATCACGAAGTTGAGCACGAATCTCATCAACTCTGCGTTGTACGTTTCGGTTGAAGTATATGCGTTCATTCAATAATTGATCTGTTTCATTTATTGAACGATGAAATGGTACCCGGTTTGTTTGAAATGCTCTTATAGTGAAACGTTCTTGATCAGATTCATTATCGGAATCTGTGTAGTCTAGTTCTTCCTGTTCTGCAAGATCACTCATGATGACCGAATGAATGCGTCACAAAAGTGACGCATGGGTATTTTTCGAAATCCATTACAAGGGATTGAGAGGTTTGTTAGACATCCAATAGATGAGATTACTCATCCTTTTGGTCATTCTAACAAACTTCAACATTTTAAGAGGAATGTTGGAGATGTTGGCATTCTTGGTGCTGAGACTGCTTTGGCGATAGAAACTGGCGGCGGCAGTTTGGCGTTGGAAACAGCCGGAACATTTGGTAAGAAAATGGGACGGGAATGGGCCAAGAATGCTGTTAAGACCACAGCTATTGATTTGGGCGTTCGTTCCGCGAAATATGGCGTTCGCAAGGCTAAAAGAACTGTTGGTCGTCTTGCGAAGAAGATACCGTCTGATTTTCGAGGATACAGTAAAAAAGTACAGGATAACAGCGCTCGTTCTGGAGGTAATCGCAGAAAGGCGCAGATTCCTGATGACGCGAAGCGTGTTTATGAATCACGATATTTTGAGGTGTATCGTGATTCAAAAGGAGAGAAGTATCTTTGGGGTAAGCCTACGCTGGGTCCCAAAAGTTTTAGGAAGGCTCCGGCTTCCTTTGTTAGAGAATGGGGCGAAAACCTTTTAAGGTTGAACCCCAGATACAGGAAAAGTGATCCTTTATATAAGGATATGGCGAAAGTGAAAGCGAAATATGGCAAGATGGACCATATTAGCGGTTACTCAAGGGGCGGTGCTGCTGCGTTGTATCAACCTGCCAGCAAGAGCAAAAGTTCTCGTATTTTTGGTCCGTACGTCCCTTATCGCGGA
Organism: Bacteroidia bacterium; assembly: GCA_023268875.1. Classification (GTDB taxonomy): domain Bacteria; phylum Bacteroidota; class Bacteroidia; order NS11-12g; family UBA955; genus VMCP01. Next base: position 5,065 of record JALRKL010000072.1, on the reverse strand, counting down.
ATCGGCGACCATCGTGCGCGGAGAAGTCAAAAGTTTGATCCCGTGCATGTGGGCGCACGTGCTGTTACAAAGTTTAGTAGACCATATCGTTTATCGAAATATCGTTTTTAGAACTTTGTAATTATAATTTAATCTTCATAATAAATCTCGATAAAATGTCATCTCCCATGGACATTGATGCAGCTGAAGCCGAGCGCAGACTTGCTATTCTTAAGCGCCGGTTGGAACTGCTTGAGTCTGGCAATACCCGTGGTAGAACGATGGCTAGAACGACCGGTACGAGAAGTCGTACTAACAGTGTAGCCAGACGCTTGAGCATGGGATCTAGGTCAATGTCCCGATCTAGGTCCGCATCTCGAGCACCACCGCCGAAGTCACGAGGTGGTGGTATGATGGGGATTATGGGTATGTGTAACATAAATTTTATTTTCTCGAAAAGTACGTCATTATTTTATTTTATCTGACACGCATAATGGCAGGTGCAATGAGACGACGTACGACGACCAGAGCTAAAACTGGTAAAAAACCGAAGGGCGCTTATCGAGGCCAATTAATGCCCAGATGGGCGAAAGGCGAGACTAAGCATATTCTCGCTGGTGATGGTTGTGATGAAACCATTGCCACACAAACCAACACTGCTTTGACCGGGCAAGCAACTGGTATTGCGGCGCGTGATAAGCACAAAGAAATTACCATTGGCAATTATGCACATTTTTCTTTGAATCCGGTTGCGCAAGGTGTTGGGCAATATCAACGTAATGGTAGATCCGTTGATGGCAGGTATTTGCGTATTCAAGGACATATTTTTAACGCTGCTGGACAACATGGTGCTATAAGCACCGGTGATAATAATAATGTTGGATCAGGCGGGTATCAGAAAGCGTACGTGCGTATGCTTGTCCTTGCTGTTAAGGGTAATACGAACACGACTGGTTCTGGTACAGGTCCAGATGGTACGTCAAGTACTGTTAGAGGCAAAGCTCCGTTGAATATGGACAATTTGTTTAAACGAATTGACGGTAGCATTACCGGATTTGCTGCTGCCACCAATGAGGCTGAAGCAGTTAAGAGTGTAAGGAGCTTGCAGTTACCAGTGAACAAGTCTTTGTACACTGTTTTGTCTGATCAAAAGTTTCAGTTAGCTTCTACTAATGAATCTTTTGGATCGAATGACAGATTGTTCGATCTTAAGATCCCTCTTAAGCAAAAGACTGTGTGGGCTTCTGCTGAAGCCGACACGTATGAGAAGAATCAATTAGTGTTTGTTGTTATGACGGTTGATCCTCATTGCAACAACACTGTTCCGTCCGAAAAAATCCATTTGGAATTTGAATCGAAGTATTCATACAAGGATTTGTAAAAATGCGGAGAGATAACGAGTCATTTAATTTTTAATGTTAATTAAGAAGGTACAGAATCTGTATCATAAAAACAATCTACACTTTTCTCAGTATCCGGCTCATCATGTTCGTTAACCTTTGGTTTCGAACAGCATACACACCTCATCCAGCACCAGATGCGTGTTCCTACTTTATTTGTCATATTATAAAAATAAATCCCACGTATCTTTGTGCGTCATACCAATGGCGTAAACAGACCTTTGTCTGTTAAATAAATTTGTAGTGATTAACGGAAAACGATCGTCATAATTAGACCCTCGATTGTATTCTGAAGATGTTGAGGGTGGATTAATTTGTGTCGTTGGTGCCGTTGCGAAATTCCATTCGAACGTACCAACTTGTATACCCGTCGGGAACGTTAATGTTTGGTTTGGTGAACCTGTAGTTTCGTACAATGCATCTGGATCTGGATAAAATACACCCGATGTGTACGATGGCGAATTGTTTGTCAAATTTTCGTAGTCCCAGAATTGATAAAGGACTTTGAAACTGCCCGTATTTGCAACATATGCGGCCCAGTTTTGATAAATCGCAATTCGCGTTATTTGTTTACTGTTAGCCGATTCTATGTAGATTCTTACTATATCGGCTCCATAAGTAACTGTTGTATTTACCCCAGAATCGACAGTGCCGAGGTTGTTTTCGTAAACTCCACTGTTGATGTCTGGGAAAGTCACAGTTATTCCATTGTTTGAAGAGTAAACATCATTTAGTGATGTTGAATTTGCATTGAAGAAGTTTAGAAATGTTTCTCCAATATTTATACTGTGTGAACCATATGGTAATGATGGAGTATATGAATCAAAAGTTGATCCAGTTGGTGTTGTCTGCAAGTTCGTTATGCCAGTATTCGGACTGGGTAATGTTGTAACATCAGTTCCGTTAATTGTATAGCATATATCACTTGCAGACAATGTACCAGTGTGCGTAACGGTGAAGTTACGCGTACTAGAGTTTTGATTCGCTACTGTAATTGACGATACAGTTGGACCTGTGGAAGTATAAGGAACGGCGCCATTTACGAATGCGTCAGTTTCAGTAAAAACTGCCAGGCTTTGACCAGATCCGTCAGTAAAAGTGATTACGCGGCCTGATCTTGTACCGGGCACGGTATTTCCATGGTACCAAGTACCATTGCTGGCGCTTGTTCCAGGTAAGAACCAGAAGTATTCACCGGTACCTGACGGATATCTTGTACCGTCGCTACCTTTTAAATCAAATTCCCAAACTGTTTGATTTGAATTATTAACTGTTCTTGTAACTCCAGTGGATGTGTTTTCATCTGGATAAGCTCCAATCCAACCATTGTTTACCCATGCACCAGATGCGAAGTTAAATGTTTGTGATGTCCCAGTTGCCATTTTTATGACGATAATTAGTTTTTTTTTAATAACAAATTTCTAAGTACTAATGCTTTGTATCTGTTATTTAAATCTCGAATAAGAAGGTTTCTTACATAAGGTTTAACGTTTGAATGAAACATGAATTTTATGAAGTCATCTTTCTTTTTTCTCCAAGGCACTTGTTGCGATGGTTTAATTACGACCGAATCATGTAGTCCTTCGTAGAATGTTCCTTGCGGGCCGAGTTCGTTAGTTAGGTTGGTATAATTAGATGCTAGGTGTTTATATCCACACTTTTTTACTTCGGCTGCAATGAAATAATTCGGGTAGTAAATCTCGTCATACGATGCTGGTCCACTCAGCTTTCGGTAATCTTTCTCCCATTTCACGAAAGCAGTATGCTGTTTGTCAAGGGACTTGAAATTTTTGAAATATACGGGAGGAAGGTGCGCCATTTTAATGGCGAAAGAATATAGGGTGTCGGCAATTCCTTCTGGTGTTGACGACACCCTAAACTTAGTGGGCATAGCGATAGTATTACCTATGCCCACTTCCAGTTTAAGTTTAGGGTTCGAAAAAGTGTAACGGAACCCTAAACTTAAACTGGCCGAAGTTTTTGCGAATCCCGAAAAAACTTCATTATTTGTTTTCCCGAAACAAACCTTCTCTCCGTCGCGTATACATACAGGTAATTAAATAGACATGGATGTGCGCGGATTGTGCTGAAACGCGAGTATGCCGTTCTCCATCGCGTTATGCACAACATATTCAAATTTCGTTTTGATCGGAGCGCGCGAAGTGTGTGAACTTGAAAACGCATATTTGTTGTCGAAGGGGCGTGTGCCACTTCGACAGAATCAAAGAGATTTGATTTTTTTACTTACCCCTTTCATTTTTATTTTTGAAAAAAAGCAGAAAAAAATAAAAATGAAAACTTACGATTTTATGATCACACTTTTTCGACGTCAGTACGTTGATCAAGAAAATCCAAATTTGGGTCTTACCGATGTTGATTATTTTCTCGATGAACAAAAAGGGTTTTTTCCACTTGTGGGAAAACCATATTTTTGTTTGGATTACTGTTCGATTACCAATGAAGTGAAAGAGCTTGATACCCAGCCACGTGACTGGCGTATCACTCAGCGTAACTTGGTTGAGTATATGGCTATCGGTATTGACCAGCCAGCGCGCAGTCTGAAAGAAATCGCGCTGGAACACGCTCACATTTTCATTCAGTTTAAACATGAAATTGAAAGTGGGAACGTTCTTCGTTGGTTACAACGTGAATTCGGTCACAAGAAGTTCAAGCTTATTGCATGTGCAGGTACGTCTGAAGAAGCAAACGATTATTGTCGTGCGGTAGGCAAATATGGCGGCGTTGATAATCCGGATCGGAAGAACGCCGACGGTTTGCCTAGCACTGGCGGTTGCGTAGGTGAAATGACGAATCATGAACCTAAGCGTAACCGTCAGGGCAAGAAGGATGAATCTGTTGCAGAGATTCATCAGTATATCACGGATCATGCGCTTGATTCGTCATTGGATATGTCAGTATTTTTTTTTTGCGTTCAAAAAAGTTACTAAAAAATTCTAACAGAAATTCTCTCGTGCTGAAATATCCACAGGCCCTCCCTCATCGCACCCATTGGATGGGATGGATGAAGGAAGCGAGACGCTTAGCGATTCTTCATCAGCATCGTATCCGGTGCCAGATCGACCTTTGGCCTTGGCAGAAGAGTCTCGTCGATTATGTGCTGAGCTCGGTTTCGTCGCCACAGAGTGCGCCAAGCACAGTCTTGGACCAATTTGGGACGATGATGGAATCTGGGTCTCGGCACCAGGATGCAGCGGCGGCGCTGCTGGACCTATCACAGGGTGTCCCTGCTGCCCAGCCAACTGGGGAAATATCTGCGCAGCAGATGCTCAGCCGTGCGCAAGCACTCCAGCAGCCCCTTGCAAATCGAACAGTGATTTGGCTGTGGTGCCAACACGGGCACACGGGGAAATCCAGCCTCGCAAGCTATTTGCGGAGACATCCGAGAATTAATGCTTGTGTTTTGAGTGGAGGTAAATTATTTTTTAGAAATCAAAAAAAAATTTATTTTTTTTGTAGGTAAGAAGACAGACATGGCGAATTATTTAATGAACCATGTTACTGCTTCTGTTATTGTATTTGATTTGGCGCGTACAAACGATACGGGTGTGCATGCGCCTTGTGTTTCATTGGCTGAAAATATTTTGGATAACAGTGTAATCAATTACAAATATAATACTGAGGCAGTTGAATTTTTGCATGTCCCTAAGGTCATATTTTTGGCTAAT
>JALRKL010000045.1 GCA_023268875.1 Bacteroidia bacterium | reverse complement strand
CCCTGCGCAGCCGCGGCCTGATGTTCTACACCGAGCCGATCCGGGTGATCGGCGCCTACACCCTGATGTGGTCGTGGACCGGCGACGCGCGGTATGCCGACATCGCGGTCGACGCCCTGCGCCGGCTCAACGCCAGCCTCGCCAACGGCTACGGCGACTGGCACTACCTGGCGGAACGTTTTCTCCGCGCGATTCCCGATCCAGAACACCGTTCCGCCGTATACGCCCCTTACGCCTTTTCCTGTAATGCTCTGAAAATTTTCTATACCTAAATCCAACGAATCTCCTTTTAAATGCGTTAAAACCGCAGCCGCCAAGGGGTGTTCCGATTTCTGTTCCATTGCATGAAATACCGCCAATTCTTCTTTGCTGGCATCAAATTCCCAATGATTAACTTTGGGCTTGCCCTCCGTAATCGTCCCCGTTTTATCCAATAATATCACCTCCAAATCCATCGCTTTCTCCAAACTCACCGCATCGCGAATCAGAATCTGATTTTCCGCGCCCTTGCCAATTCCGACCATCAAAGCGGTAGGCGTGGCCAATCCGAGGGCGCACGGACACGCAATAACCAATACGCTGATGGCATTCACTAGGGCCAAACTAAATCCGTTATCCGGCGCTAAAGTCCACCACAATACAAAAGTCAGTAGCGAAATCCCTACCACCACCGGAACAAAAATTCGGGCTATTTTATCGACTAATTTTTGCACTGGTGCTTTGCTGCCCTGGGCTTCTTGTACGGTTTTGATGATTTGCGACAACAGCGTTTGCGAACCTACTTTATCGGCCCGCAACACAAATTGTCCCTTTTGATTCAAGGTTCCGGCAAACACTGTATCGCCCGATTTTTTCAAAACCGGCATGGGCTCGCCCGTCATCGTACTTTCATCTATATACGATTCGCCTTGCAAAACCGTGCCGTCTACCGGAATGCGTTCTCCAGGTCGCACCGAAATTTCAAATCCGATTTGCACCTGTTCAATAGGCCAATCTTTTTCTCCTTCGGGGGAAATCCACCGAACGGTTTTGGCTTGCATGCCCATGAGTTTTTTGATGGCGGTGCCGGTTTGAGATTTGGCCCGCTCCTCTAAAAGCTTTCCAAAAGAAATAAAGGTTATGATAACCGTTGCGGCCTCGAAATATACATGGGGGTGTATGCCTCTAACATGCCAGAATTCGGGATATACCAAATTAAACACACTAAAAATAAAGGCCACTCCCGTGCTCAAGGCCACAAGGGTATCCATATTGGCATAGCCTTGTTTGGCTTGTTTGACGGCGCCAATGAAGAAAGACTTCCCAAAATAAAAAAGAACGGGAATGCTTAAAACAAAGGAAATCCATTTTCCGGGCACCCATTCCATGAAAAACATCCCCAAAATAAAAATGGGAAGGGTTAACAAAGCGGATGCGATGGTGCGTTTTTTAATGTCCTCGTATGCGCGCTGTTTTTCAGCAGTCTGTAGTTCTTGGGCATTTTCGGTTTCGATGATCAAATCGTACCCCACGGCCTGAAGGGCTTGCTGCAGATGTGTTTCGGGGGTTGCCTCATCGTAACTGATGAGAACGGATTGACTGGCGAAGTTCACAGCGGCTTCATGCACACCGGGGGTATGAGATAGTATTGACTCGACACTAGATGCGCAGGCTGCGCAGCTCATGCCGGTAACGGGAAAAGTTTGTTTTTTCACTGGATTGGGGATAGTGTTTCAAACAAAATTAATGATGCGCAAGGGTTTCCACTAAAACTTTTGTCACAAAGGCCCATTTATCCCATCAATTAAATTGTGCGACTAAGAAACCGAATTTGACTTCAGTAGGAAGTCAGGAACATTTTAGACGCGCGGTTAGAATCAAGAAATTCCATTATTTACCTTAATTTTGGGGCAATCGTGTATTTCCAGCAAGTTAAACAAAAAGCTATTGGGCTCATTTTACTAAAATTCTTATTCTTGGGTGCGATTCCAAAAGTTTCTGGGCAATATATTTTTAACGATAACGAATATATCGGCAACAATGGAGATACCGGAATTGTGAGCATCAGCCTAACGAGTCCAATGCCGGTTTCCAACAAAAAATTCGTTCCAGAGAAAAAAAATTGGAACGGTCCTTACCGATTTCAATCGCAGCATAAAAAAACCGCGCCCACATGGGAAAATCGCAATTACATTGAAATCGGAAATTACACCGATGGAGTTGAAAATGGAGTATGGACCTACACGGAGCAAACGACGGCTCTGAAAATTGAGGATTTACAGGTAAGCGGACTAAAATATCGTATTAATACCGTGCTTAAATCGCACAAGGGAAATTGGAGAAAAGGTGTAAGGAATGGCGACTGGATTTATGAAGTCACCGAAAACCCGATCGAGAATAAGCAGATTGTCGAAACATTGAAATACAGATTTGAAAACGGTTGGTTAAACGGTCCCATGGGATATGAGAACAATCGCGATCAAATTAAAGTGAGCGGTCAATTTTCAGAGGGTATGATGGTGGGCGATTGGATCTGGAATTACAGAGATAGCATAACCGAGCACCGACTTTATGAAAAAGGGGTGTTAATTTCATTAGAAAGGTATTCGAATAAAGATACCCAACAATGGATGTTCCCATTAAGCACGCGATGTTTAGATGCATTAAAAAGTCGCGATAAAACTGGCGATTTGGTGCACTATCCGATGAGCTTGACCTTCAGCGATGGGTATCCTAAACAGAGTCAGTGGGTGCAATTGCAAAAAAACGGTTTAGTCGCTTTAGAATACATCCACGAACGGATTTCTGCATTTTTGCCCAGTTGGAAATCCGAAATGGGACTTGCTTTCGGTACCAACAGGTGCATATATCCTCTCAATGGAGAGGAAGAGTTGCAACTTTCCAAATGCCTAGAATTACGCCAATATTGGGAAATTGTTTTGAACCAATTGCGTGACACCTTATATCTAGTAGAACGTTACCCTCAGCAACAAATGCTTTGTAACAAATTGCGATTATGGCTGCAAATTCAAGATGATCGTTTCAATTACACCCAAACGTGGCGGGAAATCATGGAAACCGGCCGCTTGGTTTATTACAACCGGGAAGGGCAGCTGTTTGAATTCGCCCAAGAGTTGCTCCATGCCGATACCATTCACTACCCTAAAGGTTTTGAGTTGATCAAATATCCCTCTAAGGTTGAAAATTTCATGTCGTATTTGGTTGAAAATACGCAAGCCCGAATAGATACCGCACACTTTTGGCTCGATAGTTTAATTGCCATTCAAAAGCGCTATGAATTATCAAAATTCATGTTGCAATTAAGCGCCCAAATCCAAAGCACCCACGATTCCTTGCTGCGCACCTGCATCGTTGACACCTTACCTTATGGGCCCTTTTACGGCTACCTCAAAGATTTCCCCGTTCGTTTCTTGGGGGAAGCCTTTGAACGGCGTTACCAAAGCTTCCTTAGCCAGGCCGAAATACAAAAGGAACAATCTCTAGGTGATAGTTTACTCTCCGACTTAAAAAGACTCGACCAATTGCGATATCGAAGTTTACAGCTCAATAAGTTGTGGCGATTTATTGATACATTCTACACAGAGCAGCGTGTAGATGCATTCACCTTTGAACGTTTGAAAGTTCGAACCAAAAAAAGGTTTTACGAGCAATTGGTTGCTTACACACTAGCAGAAATTGCCCTTCAACAAAATATGCCCCTTACCGAGCGCTTGGAATCCACACTATCGTTAAGGCGCATATTCCAATCTTTTCTGGGGGTACGCGACAACCAAACAAATGCCTTCGAACGTAAACTAATGAAAGCGAAAAACCATGCTGAAAGGAGGGCGATTTGGGAATCGTTGTATTTATGGTAAATAGATATCGTAAAATAACGGTTTTTTTGGGGTGCTTCTTGGCATTATTCACCCATTTAGCCTCACAAAATGTGTCGCCTGAGAAATCCATGGAAAACACCACCGGATTATGGTTAGGTACCTATACCAAGTATAAAATCAGCGATAATTGGTTTTATTATGGAGAATACCATTATCGCCGAAGAAACCAATTCATTAAGGATATGGCTCAAATTTATTTACGATTTGGAGCGACCTACAGACATAGCGATGAATTTGAAATAACCGGTGGCATTGTAACGCCCATATATTGGGCCCCAAATCAAGATGCCCTTAACATAGATAAGGTAGTCATGCAATATCGGTTTTGGGAGCAGTTTTTATTCGTTCAGCATTTAGAGCGTTCCAAAATTTATCACCAATTGCGATTTGAACAAAGATGGGCGAGAAAATATGCGGTCGGTTCTCCTTTTAATCTTACGCACCGATTCCGATATAAATTCTCTACTTACATTCCTTTAAATAACCATTACTTAACACCGGGAACGTACTTTGCCTCACTATACGATGAAATTTTCATTCAAGCAGGCCCTAGTGTTAGCTACAATTATTTTGAAGACAATCGCTTATTTATGGGTTTGGGCTATGTAGTTAACGAAAACATACAACTGCAAGCCGGTTATATGTGGACATTCCGACATGCCGGAAGTCCTTACAAATACGAACACAGGCATATTCCTCGAATCAGTTTTTACCACAGTTTAGACCTATCGAAGTCGATCAAACCTTACCGGCAATTGCCTGAATTACCCGAATTTTAACTATAAAACGCAATTTAAAACACACATTAAAGCGTGAAGGGCAAGTGTTAACCCCTAACCCTATGGCAAGCGGATACTATTTCCGTGCGAAGGCCGATAAATCAGCGTTATTCCCGTAGAGTACCAAAATATCGTTTTCTTGAAGCATCCAATCGTCTGAGGCTACCCCTTGAATTTCCGAAACGGTTTTGGTTTTGCCTAATAGACTTTTAACTTCATTCTTTTTTATGATGGTAAGTACGAGTAAGTTGTATTTTCCCTTCCAATCAATACTCCCCAAGGTGCGACCCACAAATTTAGCCGGCACGCGTACTTCAATTAATGAGTATTCTTCATTCAGTTCGAAAGAATCAATTACATCGTTTAGACATAATTTTTTAGACCACCTCTCAGCAGTTTCTTCCTCAGGGTGCACAATTTCATCTACTCCAATGGCTTGAAGTACCTTTTCATGCAATGAATCAATGGCGCGGCTAATCAATCGGTTTACCTGCATATTTTTGAGCATGGCGGTAACCATAATATTGGCTCCTTTATCTTCACCAATTGCCACAATAGAAACATCGGTTTCCTTCCAGGGAAGTCCGCGCATGGTAAATTCGTCGGTTGCATCCATGCAAATGGTATGTGAAAGTTTTTCTTTGAGATTTTCCACTTTCGACATACTGGTATCAATGCCAATTACTTCGTTACCGAGGGCCGTAAGTTTTTCGCCCAAGGGAGCACCAAAGTTCCCTAAACCGATGATTATGTATTTCATGCTATAAATCCTTTACAATCTTAGTTAATATTAATGTCTTCTTTAGGATATCGATAACTCTTTTCTTTGGTTTTTTTAATGAAAGCAATCAATAAGGTAAGCATACCTACCCTTCCGGTAAACATGATAACCATAATAACAATTTTGGCTTTATACCCTAGAGCAGCCGTAATACCTAAACTCAATCCTGCAGTACCGAATGCCGAAACCACTTCAAAGGCCACATCGCGGGTAGGCAGTTGGGGTTCGAGTAAGGTAATACTCAAAATTCCCAAAAAAATAATGAGTAACGATAAATACACCACAGCAAATGCACGACGAACAGAATTATTAGAAATTTCTCTTCTGTAAATTTCTATTCTATCTTTACCTTTTGCCATACTGAAAACATTTAAAATCATTATGGCCAAGGTACTGGTTTTAATCCCTCCACCCGTACCCGCTGGAGAGGCGCCGATCCACATAAAGCCCATTGTTAGCATAATCGCAGGCAGCGACAACGATGCCATATCAATATTATTAAAACCGGCAGTTCGTGGAGTAGTTGCCTCAAACAGGGCAACTATCCATTTTTTCCACCCCTCATGTGCCGCTAAGCTGTATTGAGCTTCCAAACGATAAAATAATAGTGTACCTATGAAGATCAGTGCGAGAGCCGTAATAATGTTAATCCTTGAATTGATGTTAAAAACCCATGGTCGATATTTACCTTTGTCACGTGTAAAGATGGTTTTTCGCAACCAATATTTTAAATATTCCACCACATTAGAAACGATAGGAAATCCCAAACCACCGAAAACAAACGTAGCAATTAAAATTAACTGAAAGCCATAATTGAATGCAAAGGAACCCGTATACACACTGTTCGACAGCGTTGAAAATCCCGCATTACAAAATGCAGAAATAGCGTGAAAGGCTGAGAAAAAAACGCGTTCGTTCCATGTATTGAAGTTTTGGGGATCTACCGAAAAATATATAGCAATTGCCGAGAGCATTTCTACGACAACTGTAATACCCAAAATATAGCGCAGGGTTCTAAAAACCTCTGAAATTTTATTAGACGAATTGATATCGCTTAAGGCCAATTGATTTTCATAAGAGGCACCACCTTTAAATAAGTACGAAAAATAACTCGCGAAAGTTAAAATGCCCAAGCCTCCAATTTGAATGAGGGCCATAATTACCGACTGCCCAAAAACGGTAAAATGGGTTCCGGTATCTACTACGACTAAACCCGTTACACAAACGGCACTTACTGAAGTAAATATTGCATCAATAAAGCTAATGCCGGAGTAGGTAGAACGCGGCGCCATGAGTAAGAACGCGCCTATGAAAAAAATCAACCCAAAACTCAGCGCAAAGATAACAGGCGGGGGCAAGTTCCTTCGTGTATAATGAAGGTCTATAACCGCTAGGTCCGCTACAAAAGCTATAATAACGGAAAGTTTTACAATAAAAACATAACCAAAAATGAAAACATAATCAGTGGTAAACCACTCTACCAATCCCCAGTGCGGTAATACAATAAAATACAACTGGGCCAAACGCCAGATAATTTCTTTTGACCAGCGCTTCCATGTGAACTTTTTTTGTAGAAGGATCACGAATGCATGCAAACCGAAAAAGAAATGCAAGGTCATTAATCCCCGGTAAAAGTTAATCTCGTTATGAATATTTGTTTCAGCTTCGGGAATAAAAGCCCCATGTTGAATCCAAAATACTACTCCCCAAAATGATAACGCCAATTGCACATAGCGCAAAACTTTAAAGGGTTTTTCGATAGAAATTTTAGGGGCAATAGGCATTGCTTAATTTATTACGTGCGCCAAATATACAACGGCATAAGTTGCCGAACACAATACTGTATGTATATTAAATGATTGAAATAGTGAAATTTTAGGTTCTCTTTCAGGGAAAATAATCATTCCTATTGACCAAAACAGCAGTGCACCCCATAAATCATTAAAATCGGCGATGCCATTAGACCAGTGCATTAATTGAAAAAATTCAAATCCAAAGGCAAGCAATAATGGCAAAAACCAAAGTTGTAGACTGAATTGGCCCAATTTCAATATATATCGTTTCGAAAGCAAGGTAATAGATAAAATCCAAAGTGCTTCAGGCAAGGAATACATTTGAAATCCGTTTAATACAACCCGAGTATTAACCCAAATACGAGCATTCTGGAATGGCTCACCACCAAGAATTTGAATAAACACCCAGTTTACTAGTGTATGTTCGGTTCTGTAAAACAAGTATACGAACAAGCTTGACAGCAGCGAGAGTACAATTATGAAGTATTTTAATTTCAACGCTTGCGCAAAGTTATTAATTTGAAATAGGAAAACCGACCCAAAGTGAGTTCCTTTTCTACGGTCCATAAAGAGGCGTCGATATATTCATTTATATAAAAGGGAACTTTCACTCCTAAAATTGCGGCAAAAGGTCGGATTATTGTATCAAAAACATGCCACCCTTGGGAATCATGATTTTGAATATAACAATAGCCTTCTTTTTTTAAAACACGGTGCGCCTCAGATAAAACCGATTGTATGCCATCACTCGTACTAAGCATATGGGCTATCACAATAATATCAAATTTATTACTCTCAAAAGGCAAATTACGCGCATCGGCAAGTATACATCTTTCACCAGTGTGTTTATTCAAGCCTTGGTCAATCATTTCTTTAGAACTATCAACTCCCCAGCAATTATGCTTCGACCATTCAAACCAGTTTGCAGCAATACCGCATCCTATGTCTAACAATTTTCCCGGTGAATTCCTTTGTATTTGTGTTGTTAACTCTGCTTTCGACGGCATCGCGTATCTATCGATAATGGGATAAACTAAAGCCAAGAATTTATATATACTCATTTACCGTGTCTCCATATGTAAAGTTTACCCGAAGTATAAGAAAAGGAATCAGCGAGCGTGAATTCATCTCCTAACCAATTTTGCATTTTGGCAAAATCAAATACAGGCGCCCAACTTTTAGGGTCCTTAGAAACGATTATCTTAGGTGGGTATAACATGAAATCTTCCCGAAAACGTTCTCGATGTAATTTTAAATCAGTCCTGTGGTTATCGGTTGGATTGTAAAAAAAGGTGTAATATGGTACTGGATAACGTCCAATGGACTTCCCCTGAGTATAAAAATAAAAACGCCCCATGTTTTCTTCATCAAAAAACACCCGTTCGCCTTTTTGAATTTTAGATAAAACCACAGATTGCTCCCATCCGGCTCCTTTTATCAACTCTTTATTGTCTTGATTGTCTCGCGTGTAGTTGCGAATGAAAATCACCACAATGAGTATTAAAAACAAATTTTTCAATGGCGTCCAAAATGGGCCCGAAAGCCAATTAACTGCATCCCAAATGAGCAAAACAAACCCGAGAGCCATGATAGCTAAAAGTGGAATCCCATAATGTAAATAGGCATGTCCGCCAAGAGTTAAAAACACCACGCCTGCTATCAAGGCAGGGAGCCAAGCACTAATTATTGCGCCGTTATTATAGGTTTCATTATAGCGGAATCGGCGGTATATGAGCCAGATAAAGCGTAACCCCAAAATACGCAAAACCCAGATATATGTGGACCAACTTTTTATTAAATAAGGATTCCAATATTGTTTAATTAAGTCAAATCGTTCAAAAAAAGTTTCAAATCCTAGATGCCCTTCCCCAGAATACAAAAATGCCCCTTTGAAGTATGCCAACAAGTATTCAAATCTGCCCGTGAGTATGTAAACGGTTGCGAAAGCGAGCCAGGGCAATGCGGCGCTAAAGTGCCATATATATCGTTTTGAGGAAATCCAAATTGAACGATAACTACCACTCAATAAAAATGCAGGGTAGAAAAGCACAAAGGGTTCCTTTATAAAAATAGCGCCTCCAAAAAGCAAACCAGATAATATCAAGTTGAACTTATCCGAACCAGAATCAAACCAAAGCCAAGCCGACAACAATAACATCATCCCCCATTCTTCGGTAAAACCTCCTATATAGCTAACTTCCCAAAAAACAAAAAGCTGTAAATACCAATAGGCTATCAACGATCCCAAAAGAATTACAGTAAGAGGAGGCGCACTTCTATATTTATAGGCCGCGCTGAGAGCAAGTATCCATAGAAGTCCGATCGTTATAAAGAGCGGATAATTTGGACTATATGTAAAAATTTGAGCCAGTGCATGTAACAAAAACACACCGGGTGCTTTATTGTCCCAAACCCCCTCATACAACCAAGCGCCTGAATGCAATTGTTGGGCAATAGCCATGAAGCAACCCAAATCCCCTTCTGCGGGCACATCCACACGATGTACAAAAATGGCGTAACACATGCATAAGCACAGCGCTAGGATTATTGCGGAAGAATAAAGAGATTGAACCTTGTGTTGGAGTCTAAAAAGGGCCATTCGACCTGCAATTTAAGGTTCATTTTCGCCAAAATCATCAATTAATCGGTAAGCAGTTAAAAAAGCACCCTAAGTCTGCGGTGATAACCTGACATTCGGGTTATACAATTGTATTTCAAACACTACACACACCATGAAAGAGTGTTTTGGTTACAATAAAACACCTGTGGAGGTTTGTTGGTAGCCTTACTATTGGTCTTTTACGAACACAATTCAAGCACTCCAGACCATAACGCCTCACGTTTCTTTAGACATTCCAAACTTACCTCTAAAACCTCTTCCCATTTTTTGTCGTCTTCGCCGCAAAGATTTGCCGTCATTTGTAAGGCAAGATGACTGTGGTGATCGCCATCTATTTCAATATGTCTATCCAAATAATACTTGAATAATGATACGGTTTGCGGCAATTGCTTATCAATATCCTCGATAATCGAGTGAAACATATCCGGAATTAAATCTTCACGGCCAAAAGTAAATACTGCCGCTAGCAAATGCGGTTCTTGTTGCTCAATAACCCGAAATGTGAAACGCACAAATTCACGAGCCGCTTCCGGTGTCTCTGCTATAGTAAAAGCATCCTCCATGGTTTTACCTGCTTTGAGCGCATTTACAAATCGATGAATCCCTGCTGTATTGGCGCCACAAGCGTCCATAGCTTTCAGATACAATTCAAAATGACTCAATCGATTGCCGTCAAGGTCGATATCCGACTCTTCTCCCACCACAATTTCATTTATAAGATATCTTGAATCTCTATCTTCCGTTGGGAACCAAGGAACTGAAACACAAGTAAGGTGCATTTGTAAAGATTTTAAGAGCGACATAAAGTCCCACACCGCGTAAACATGGAGTTCCATAAACATCTGAATATCTTCGATTGTTCGGATATTTTTATATACAGGATGCTGTATTATTCGTTGGCGTTGTGAATCTAAAGCTGTATTTATTGTTTCAAAACGGGACGCATATAATTCCATAAAGCAAAATTAGTAGTTTCAAGAGGGTATTGAATGCTAAGATTCAACTTATAAATCTCAACAAAACAAGGGCTACGTCACTTTTTCGTCACCCCTCAAAACCCAACGAATATTTACGTGGTTTCATCGCAAATCAATCCGCTAAAGTACCAAATTTTCCCTGGTTGAAATCATTGAAAGCTTGAACAATTTCCTCTCTTGAGTTCATAACAAAAGGTCCATGAGCGGCTATAGGTTCAGCAATGGGCTCTCCCGATAAAACCAAAACTACCGCATCACTCTCAGCTTGAATTTTAAAGTATTCTCCCTTGCGTTCAAATAGGCAAAAATGGTCTTGACGAACCGATTCCTCATTCACCGTGACATTTCCCTCAACGACTACCAAACACGTGCTATTCGATGCTGGAAATTGATAACCAACCGAATCACCCCTTTTTAATTTCGAATTCGACATGTGTAAGGGAGTAAATGTTTGAGCTGGGCCAATTAATCCATCAAATTCTCCGGCAATTAATTCCACATACGACTCACCGCTACCTGGTAAAACTGCCCGTTTCATGTTTTCGTTGGCGATGGCTTGATATTTAGGGGCCGACATTTTGTATTTCGCAGGCAAATTCACCCAAAGTTGTACCATTTGAAACTCTCCGCCTTCCTTACTGAAGGACTCTTCGTGATATTCTTTGTGAAGCACTCCTGATGCCGCCGTCATCCATTGCACATCTCCTTCTGCAATCACTCCACCACCGCCGCTGCTATCGTGGTGTGCCACCTTTCCTTTATAGGCGATGGTAACGGTCTCAAAACCCCTGTGCGGATGTACGCCCACCCCACGTGGAGTATCTGTTGGTGCAAAATAATGCTTGGAGTTATAATCCATCATTATAAATGGATTGGTTCTATGCATATCAACCCTATAGCTACTGGGTATAAATGTATGCACCCTAAAACCATCACCTACGAAATGCGGCTCTGGGGGTGCCATAATGAGTTCTATTTGCTTCGGGTTCATATTTGTTTAAACGAATTTAATGCATGGCCGTTGTTAATGCAAGTATCAAACGATAACTTTGTATTAAATGAAGACGAATTTACGATTAACTGGTTTATTTATGGGCGCAATTGCCGCCGTAAGTATTTTTTCTTGTGGCTCTGGAGCTACGGAAGCTGGCGAAGAACACGCTGGACACAATCACGAAAGCAAAGATCCATCTCAAATGCAATCCGCATCAGGTCGGGTTTATTTTGCTAATTTAAACAATGGCGATACCGTGAGCAATCCAGTTGCTATTGAGTTTGGCGTAGAAGGCATGACGGTTCGCCCAGCGGGTGAATTAACTCCTGGAACGGGTCATCACCATTTATTAATTGGAAGTGATTCCATTGCAACCGGTGATGTAGTGCCCGCGAATGAAAAACATATACATTACGGTAAAGGCCAAACCGCCGACACCTTAGACCTTCCTTTGGGGAAAACAAAAATTGCCTTGCAATTTGCTGATGGCGCACATGCAAGTTACGGAAGCAAGTTAAGTGCCTCCATAGAGGTATTTGTTAAATAGTATGCAGGTTTAAAAATGAAAAGCCGTTGATATCATAAATCAACGGCTTTTTTTATACCTATTCTCTGAAAAATTTTAGAGCGGATTAGAATACCGTAATATCTCCGTTCTCATTTATGATCCGGTTGCCTTCAACGGATTCATCAAAAACTATTTTTATGTTGTACACATAAACACCTCGGGGCACAAATTCTCCCATTGCATCTTTACCATTCCAAGCAACATCAATGGGATTCTCAGCTATTTTTTCGCCCCACCTGTTGTAAATACGATAACTTCCTTCTTTGATTGCACAATTTGCGTATTTACAATCGGTTCTCGGTAACCATTCATCGTTTTTCCCATCTGAATTGTAAGGCGTTATGGCATTAGGAACACAGATTTCACAATCGCAATTGGCCTGATAAACATTAACAATATCTGTTCTTGATCCACAGCCGGGTGATGTGGTAGTAAGACTCAGGGTAGTCGTTTCGTACACATTTTTCTCTGGGCCGGTGCTTCCATCTGACCAATTGTAAAAGAACGTTCCTGGATTTGGTTGTGTACCCTTGAGGGTGAATAATCGACCTCTACAAAAATATTCATTGTCATTCAACACTTTAACAGGACGATTCTCTTTTGAAATCCGAAATGTATCGCGCACTATGCCGCAAGCATTTTGTTTGGTTAACCAATACAGTCCTACTTTATCGAAACTCTTGTACTTAGAATTATCACCATCGTTCCAAATCACATCGGAATATATATCCCAAACATCTTGTTGATGAAACAATGGAAAATCACATAATATTACATCGGAAACATTTATCACAGGTAAAGGACAGAAGCGACAACCGATAGTTTGGTTGAATTGGGGCAATTGCGATTGGGTAGCGGAAATATTTGTAAGACTCAAATTGAACTCTGAGTGGCCTTTGGTAGCCCGTTTCACAAGATCGGTCGCTTTTTTTGACTTGACTGTGTAGGCGATATTGGTACAAAAATCAGGATCGCAAGGTTTGGTCCAAACCATAACCAAATGGGCGGTATCGAGAGAAGATTTATTACCGGCTAGAACCAATCCCCCATCGCGTAATGGGTAACTATTTCTGATAAGTTTGAATTGAAAATCGTTAAAATCGGCTTTATCTCCTACTTCCATGTGGTGTACAAACTCCCAATTACCCAAGGAATCTAATTGCATAATGCCGTCGGCAATAATGCCATCTGTCCGCACCGCTTTATACAGCACCATGAGTCGATCGCGATCGAAATAAGCGCGTTGCGCCCATGATTCTATGGTATCGTAGGTGTATTGCCAAATAATGGAGTCTTTTTCAACATCTATACAAGTCGCCCATAAATAAGATTTGCCATTAGACGGGTTGCTAGAAGCTAAATCTGTAAGTGAACCTACTAAAAATACCCGGGAAGGGTGTCGAGTAGAGCGAACCACTTCGTTCACTCTAAATTCAGAGCTCAACAATCCAGATTGAAAGAAAATATTCCTTTGAAATCCACCCAGACTGTCAAAAAGTGATAATACCGGTTGGACCGAATTTTGGGATGGATTCACAACATCAGGAGCTTGATATTCCCCGGCAATGAGCATTTGGTTACTCAAACTGCCCCATGGAATGACGTCTTTATATCGATGCGATTGGGTAATAAAAGGTAAGGTTTGGGTGGGTTCAATAAAAGCCCGACCGTCAATAAGATTCCCAAATCGATTCAATCTTATTAGGATGGGCATCCATCTGCCGTTCACGGTTCCACCCCCAACAGCCCAAATTTCCCCATTAAATTTCACTTCCACATTGTCGAATTTGGCAGATCCTGGCACCCCGGGAATCTGATTCATTTCTCGCATCCACCTTAAGGTACCGCTTGGACTGATATTTATAATCCAAGGAATATAGAGTCCATTAGCTTTTTGCGTACCTCCAATTATCACAACACCTTGATCGTCGGTGGAGGACATTTTTGGGGTGAGATACGAATTAGCGTCTAACCGCAGATGCCATTCTAATTTGCCCGTATCGTTAAATCGGGTAATCAGCAACCCGTTTGAATCGTTTGGTGAAGTGGAGGAATTGATATATCCGATTGTCCAAACGCCACGTTGATTTTGCAGTACATCTACAACTCGATGAGTGGCTCGTGCTGAGGTATCAAGGGTGATGGTGGTAAGTTTATAAACTTCCGGGTAGCCGCAATATTCCTGTGCCTGCAGTGTTACGTTCGCGAGAACAAACGAGACCGAAAACACCATCAATCGAATGCGTAAAGATTTAAAATAAGGTGCAAAGAATCGGCGGTTTTTCATATTCGGATCTCTGCAAAGATAATAACCCTTCTGTTGACTTCCTTAGAGGTTTTATTCAATGCCAATAACATGCGTCGAAAAGTTCGCTGCCTTTGGCAGAATTCCGAGCTAATTGTGAGCTAATACTTCTTCGTGTTTGCGCAAACGCAGAATGATCATTTTACTAGTAGGCGTATTGCTCTTTTTCGCTACGCTATCGATAGGCACCAAAACATTTGCCTCGGGAAAGTACGTTGCGGCACATCCCTTTGGAATACTGAACGGTACGATAATAAAATTCCGCGCAACCCGCTCTCTTCCTCCGTGGTAGTTGAATAAATCAACCTTTTCGCCAGCATGGAATTTTTGAACTTTAATGTCATATTCATTCATGAAAATCACCCTCCGCTCATTTGCAATACCTCTGTACCTATCGTCTAATCCATAAATAGTAGTATTAAACTGATC
This sequence comes from Bacteroidia bacterium, assembly GCA_023268875.1. Taxonomy (GTDB): domain Bacteria; phylum Bacteroidota; class Bacteroidia; order NS11-12g; family UBA955; genus VMCP01. Next base: position 11,603 of record JALRKL010000045.1, on the reverse strand, counting down.
ATGACTCCGAAGTGTTTGCATGATGAGTTCACCTTCTTCGAGCTCAATCTCCTCCACATCGGCCAAGTTGAAATTGGCTTTTCCGGTAGCCGTATTGTCAAAATTCCCCTCTCTCGAACTGTTAGGCAAATAAAATCCACCTGGGGCCCTTACCCTATCGTTATATAAATCAAAACCGGGAATACACCGCTCAATGTCCCAACGTATGCGATCGTAATGCTCGGTATAACGCTTCCAATTAACCACTGATTCTTCTCCAAAAACTATTTGTGCCAACTCTGCGACTATCATAGGCTCGCTCTTCAAATGTTCGCTAACCGGCTTCAAAACGCCTTTCGACATTTGAATGACGCCCATGGAATTTTCGGTAGTAACAAATTGCAACTCCCCATTGAGTTCGTCCCTATCGGTGCGACCATAGCAAGGAAGTATAATCGCTTCTTTTCCTGTAATTAGATGACTTCGGTTTAACTTGGTGGAAACTTGAACCGTTAATTCCGTATTTTGAAGTGCCTCAGCCGTATATAAAGTATCCGGTGTGGCGGAAAGGAAATTTCCACCCATAGCAAAAAACACCTTGACTTTATTTTCGTGCATGGCTTTAATACAATCTACTACGTCGTAGCCGTGCTCGCGCGGCGGATCGAATTCAAACACGCGTTGTAAATTATCTAAAAAAACTTTCGAGGGTTTCTCGTAGATTCCCATGGTACGGTCGCCTTGCACGTTTGAATGTCCCCGAACCGGACATGTGCCCGCCCCTGGCTTTCCAATACTCCCTTTAGCTATTAGTAAGTTCACCACCTCCTTTATGGTATCTACCGCATTGCGATGCTGCGTTAATCCCATGGCCCAGCAGGCAATTATCTTTTTCTTGTGCTTTATGGCCTTCACGGTTTCTTGAATTTGCTCCAATGAAATACCCGATTGTTCAACCAAGAAATCCAAGTTCTTATTCTTTACATGCTCCTGCCATTCAGAAAATCCTTTAGTTTTCGTTTGTATGAATTCTGCGTCCCAAACCGATCCAGGATTTAGTTCTTCCTCCTTGATTAACAAATGCGATATGGCTTGCAACAAGGCTAAATCACCATTTATTCGAACCTGCAAAAATATATCGGTTAAGCGCGCTTTTATACCCAAAGCTCCTTTGATAGATTGCGGATCCTTGAACGCTACCAACCCTGTTTCAGGCAATGGATTCACGGAAATTATTATCGCTCCATTTTCTTTTGCCTTTTGCAAAGCACTAAGCATCCTTGGGTGATTGGTTCCTGGATTTTGTCCGATAATAAAAATCACCTCCGACTCATAAAAATCTTCCAATTTAACGCTGCCTTTTCCGATGCCAAGTGACTCCCCGAGTGCCACACCAGAAGATTCATGGCACATATTACTGCAATCGGGTAGATTATTAGTGCCAAATTGACGCACAAACAATTGATATAAAAATGCGGCTTCGTTGCTTGTTCTTCCCGAGGTGTAAAAAACCGCCTCATTCGGATCTTCACATTTATTTAAATGGCCGGCAATTTTCCTGTAGGCATTTTCCCAAGAAATCGGTTGATAATGTGTACCCCCTTCTGGCAAATACATGGGCTCTGCCAAGCGGCCTTTTTTGCCAATTTCATAATCGTTCAATAACGACAAATCCGCTACCGAATTTTCCTTAAAAAAAGCAGCCGTTAACTTTTTGCTAGTCGCTTCCTCAGCAATTGCTTTTGCACCATTTTCGCAGTATTCACCGATAACCGACCGATCGTCATCGGGATCGGGCCAAGCACAACTCGGACAGTCAACCCCTCCTTTCTGATTCAAATTAAACAGGGCCTTCAATCCACGCGCAGGTCCCATTTCGGAAAAGACATGTTGAACCGCAACTTTAACACCTGTTACTCCCGCTGCAGCATCCGAAACCTTGCCCAATCGCATTTTCAAGAGGGATTCCGGATTTTCTGGGTTGATAAATACTCTTTTTTTTGCCATTTCTAAACCGAATTAGTCGAGGTATTGGGTCAGGTCTTTCTATGAAAAATTATACGTTCAATTTTCAATTCAATCCTAGCATACCGCATTGGGATTGGGATAATTATCGCTTTGGTCTTCGAAGGTATTGTCTAAGCAAACAAAATCTTTTTCTACCAATAAAAACAGTTCTGTTCCGTCGGGTAATACTTGTATGTTTTGAAATCCAACCTCATCGCTATCGGCCCATTGGTTGGCTAATGAGATGGGTACAGAAACTTGAAATCCCGATCCAATCCAGCTCGCATTCAATTCAGTTGCATTTTCATCCTGTACTAACTTATAATGAAACACACCTCCTAATACACAGGTTTGTTCGGCAATTTCACCATTGACTTTAAAATTAGCCACTTCTGTTTTGGTTAGACGCAAACGCAACGAATTTCCTTTGATTCTGATTTTCATAATTGTACTTCCTGTCTACGAATATATGAAATCAAAAGGAGATGCGGTCGGCCCCCGTGTACACATTAAACCTATTTTCTTTTAGGAAGCCCACCAGGGTGATATCGAATTCCTCAGCCAATTCAACGGCCAATGAAGAAGGTGCACCAATAGCACAAACCAATCGAATACCGGCCATTGCTGCTTTCTGAATCAGCTCAAAACTCGCTCTACCACTCAATAGCAAAATAGATTTGAACAAGGGCAATTCATCATTTTTCATTGCCCAACCAATTAATTTATCTAAAGCATTATGCCGACCTACATCTTCACGTAACGTTACGAGTTCTCCATTTAAATTGAACAAACCACATGCGTGATTACCTCCCGAAAATTCGAAATTACTTTGCAATTTTCGCAACTTTTCAGGTAAATGCTGCAATATCTGATGGGAGACGCTCCATTTCTTTTGAGGGACAATTACCGTGCATGCTTGATTAACTGCTTCTATTGAACTTTTACCACAGACTCCACAACTCGAAGTAGTATAAAAATGTCTTTCTAACTTGTCGATATTTAGGGTTAAACCCTGGCCAAGAACAATCTCTACCCAGGTATTTTCGGAGCTTTCAATTTGTGAAATATTGGACACATCTTTATAATCACGAATAATTCCCTCGGTAAATAAGAAGCCTATTGCGAGTTCAATATCATTTCCTGGTGTCCGCATCGTAATAGAAATATCCTTACTTATTTGGGAATTACCATCGTGAAACTTCAAACGAATTCCCAATGGTTCTTCAACGGATACCAGGTCAGAAACGGATATCAATTTTCCGTTATCGAAACGAATTATTTCAACGGGTTCTAAATGCTGTTTCATCTTCAGGTAAATCGTAACTTTTTAATGTTTTTGAATTTTTATGTGGAAGTATCAAAACCGATTCTCCCGCATTTTCCCAATACGCGCTCAATGAGGTCTGTGATTTATAAAAGTTGTTCCGAATTTCTTTCAGATCGCGTGGATGGTAAATGGCAATAATAGGCTCGACTCTATTAGAAAGCGGATTTCGGTAACAAACACTACAATTTCTAATTTGAAAACTTCGAATTAAATCGTGTATTGTATCAGCGTCTAACTCAGGGTAATCAATTCCTAAAACGAGCAAAGCCGTTTGGCTAAATTCCCCCGAAACGGTTAATAATCCGCTTATGGGCCCATTCCCCTCAAATTCAGGGCTATCCGAAATGATACGTATGTTTTCCGCCTGAATGTCTGAGGCATTAACAACCGTATTTAAGCCCAAACTTTGCAGTAATTCTAACGCATGAACCCATTGAGGTTTTCCATGGTATTCAATTGCCTTTTTATCCTTACCCATTCGAGAAGAACGGCCTCCGGCCAAAACAAGACCCATTAGGTGTGGCACTTTAGGCATCCATGGACCTGTATTGATTTTTGCATTTTGCCAACCATATTTTTCAATCGCTTGACTCAGTAACGATGATCGAACAACTACCAATAAGGGGTTGTTTTTGTTATTGGAATACCACTTCGAAAAATTGGGTTCAAATCCAGTATGTCCCTCAATTTCTAATTTGCCAATTTCATCTACTACTGCGATTTTTTGAGGACCTTCAATCGTTTCTAATTCTTCTATTGCCCTGCTGAAAGCCGATTTCAAAAAATGAAATTTCCCTACAGGTAGGCTATTTGTTTCGGCATCTTTAGCTTCGTATGGGATTTGAATATTGTTTGATAACAAATGCAGCTCCCTTAATTCAGAGGATCGATTTTTAAGACATATAAAACCTTGTCCGAGTTTCACATTTTGGGTAAAAAACGCGCTCAACAAAGTACTTTTCCCTATACCCACGGGAGCCGTAATTATAAAGACTTCATTCATTATCGATTATCTCATTTTCGCGTTGCATGGTTACGGCAATCAGCAATTCCATGGCTTTGAAAAACCGGAACGCATTCCAAGAATATCCACCTACGATCTTTAATGCCGTATAATAATCATGCTGAAAAAAGGCAAACTGATTGGAAATTTCTTGAATTTGGTATTTCAAGGTTGTCGATTTTGACTTTTTTCGAACCCAATAAGAAAACAATGGGTTTATCACCCAAAAAACTAAAAATATGGCCGACATACTTCGAAAGACCACATAAAACAAATCATATTTATCGTCTCCCAGCGTAATTAGAATGAGCGACATCACTAAAATAATAGCGAGATAAACCAACCAAAAAAGATTTCTATTTCTAGGGGTTCTCCATGCACCTGCGGCATTGCTATCAACCGATAGTCGGTTCTTTTGATTCCAGATTTGGATATACTTTTGGGCTCGGACATCAAAATTCGACATTCTTATTCCCAAGTACAAGCCCCAAATTGCGTAAATACCTACATAAATCGCAATCAACCCATCCGAACCACTGGTTTCCGCGCTAATTCGAAACGACTCAAGTACGGATTCTACGAATACGTCTATGGCCGTCCAAAGAGATTTACCATACAACAAAGTCATAAGGATTAGTTTTTGAAATGCCGATTCCAACATAGCCAGGAAAGCGAATAAAACCACTGCAAGTCGACTGAATCTAAAGAACTGGAATGTTACAGCTCCCAAAAAACCTTGAAAGGCAACGGCGATATAAGCTGGAGGTGGGGAATGCGGACTTGCTCCTGCCTTTACCAATAAAACCAATCCGGTGGCATTCATTATATCGCGCCATGGATTCTTAGAATATCGACCCATAATGCATACGATAGCCACAGCCGTTCCTCCTACTACGACTCCAGTTAATGGAATGCGCAATGCATGCAACATTCCTCCCAGCGTAACTTCTACAAAAGCCCACAAAGCAGTTAACTGGAAATTATATGTTCTCGATTTGTCGATCAACATTCGCAATGTACCCAATTTTTAACAAACCCGATACGCATTAAGTATAATCCGTCAATTACAGCATTTCCGAAGTCGTATGGAAGGTAATATCAGGATATTTATCGATCGCAGACCTTAGAATAAATGCGGTTTCCGCTAAAAACACCGGGTTGCCGTCTTTATCAAATGCAATATTTTGCTGTCTGAATTTCATAAAATCTTTCAAATCGGCATCTGGACCCGTCATCCAACATGCTTTATGTATGACACGAGGATCAAACCTACATTTCGCCTGGTATTCATGCTCCAATCTATATTGTAATACTTCAAATTGAAGTTCACCTACGGTTCCTACATACTTTCGGCTTCCCAATTCTTGCACAAATAAATTTGCCAATCCTTCATCTGTGAGCTGCTGAATTCCTTTTTCTAGTTGTTTGGATTTCATCGGATCTAGATTGATGAGCTCCTTGAAAATTTCCGGAGAAAAACTAGGAATACCTTTGAACTGCAATACTTCCCCTTCGGTTAGGGTATCGCCAATTTTAAAGTTACCCGTGTCGTATAAACCAACTACATCACCGGGAAAAGCGGCATCTGCAATTTCCTTTGAATCGGCTAAAAATGTGTACGGATTTGCAAATTTGAACTGTTTGTCTATGCGTGTGTGTTTGTAAGCCTTATTTCTCAGGAACTTCCCGCTACAAACGCGTAAAAATGCAATTCTATCGCGGTGTCTTGGATCTAGATTTGCGTGAATTTTAAAAATAAAGCCGGTAAATTTATCTTCGGTTGGGGCGACATCACGGGCTTGTGTTTTGCGTGGCAGCGGATTGGGCGCTATATCTACGAACGTATCAAGTAATTCCTGTATACCGAAATTATTTAATGCCGATCCGAAAAATACGGGGGCCACATCTGCGTCTAAATAACTCTGAAGGTTCAATTCTCCGTATACACCGTCTACTAATTCAATATCTTCTTGTAGTTTCAGTGCATTTTTTTCGCCTACTTTTTGTGCCAATAATGGGTCGTTCACCCCATCAACACGAACGACATCATCGGCTTTTTTTGTTTTATTGCTCTCAAATAAGTTCAGCGATTTGTTCGGTATTAAATATACTCCCTTAAAATCACGACCTCCATTGATCGGCCAACTCATCGGATGCACCGCAATATCCAAATTTTCCTCAATTTCATCTAATAAATCAAACGGGTCCTTACCGTCTCGATCTAGCTTGTTGATAAAAACAATTACAGGCGTTTTGCGCATCCGGCATACTTCCATTAATCGCTTCGTTTGCTCTTCTACACCCTTAACGCAATCAATAACCAAAATAACACTATCAACAGCCGTTAGCGTTCTGTAGGTGTCTTCTGCAAAGTCTTTATGGCCGGGTGTATCAAGTATGTTTACCCATTTTCCTTTGTAGGGAAATGTCATCACCGAAGTAGCCACAGAAATACCCCTCTGCTTTTCAATTTCCATAAAATCGGATGCTGCGCTTTTGGTAATTTTATTTGATTTCACCGCGCCTGCGGTTTGAATCTGACCTCCGAACAAAAGAAATTTTTCTGTTAGTGTGGTTTTACCTGCGTCAGGGTGAGAAATAATGGCAAAGGTTTTTCTCTGGGAAATTTCGGCTTCGTACATATAAAATTGGGTGCAAAAATAACGTATTAAATACAATGAGCCCATAACTTAACTAAATTGCAATCTCATATACAATGAATCGGGTCTTACTTATTTCTTTGGGCAGTCGGGGCGATATGGAGCCTTTTCTTGCGCTGGGGGAAAAATTATCACAAGAGGGAAAAACGATTGCTTTTTGCTTTCCCACACAATTTGAAAAATTAGCTAAGGAAGTTTCTCCCCTATTCTACGGGCAGGATCCTCGGTTTCTCGATTTGATAAACCGACCTGAAGTAGTAAGCATTTTAAGTCAAGATAGCGGAACATTTAACCGTATGAGAAAAGGACTTTCTATTGCAAAGGAAATTGCCCCTATTCAAGAACAGCTCATACTAGATCAAGAATCAGCAGTCGCGGAATTCGAGCCCGACCATATTTATTTCCATATCAAATGTATTTACCCCATTTTTTGGGCCTTAACAACGGGAGGCAAAATAACCCTCATCAGTCCGATGCCCTGCACGATACATCCGGTTGAACATGAGCCTCACATCGGCTTTGGCAATCCCGTAAACACTATTTGGAATTTGATGACTTACAAACTGGCTCATTGGGCTTTGGTTCGGAAGTCGATTCTAGGATATGGTAAAGCATTTATAAAGCAACGTGGATTAAGACTCAATGCCCAACAAATTTCAAAATTTATTAAATCCCAACTAGAAGTTGAATACCCCATTAGCTCGGCGTTATTTAAGCGGCCGGAATATTGGCCAAAAAGAGCGGTAATAACTGGGTTTCTCGAGCGAAACAAATCTAAGCACTACACAGCCGATGCGGACCTGTTGCGGTTTCTGCAAAAAAATCCGGATCCCGTATTTGTAACTTTTGGGAGTATGGTAAATTCTCAACCCAAACGTATTGGTGAAGATATTTTGAACGTAGCAGTAAAACTACAAATACCGATGATAGTCAATTCATCTTGGGGCGGAATTGTAATACCGGAGCACGATGGTCAGTGGATATATGAAGTAACCGACGTTCCATACGATTTCCTTTTCCCTAGGGTAAGGGCCGTTATTCACCACGGGGGTTCGGGCACTACCCACAGTGCTTTGCGATGTGAAAAACCCCAAGCAATTATTCCTCATTTAGGAGACCAATTCTTCTGGAATCGCTGCATTGCAAAAGAAAGCAAAGGTGTGAAAGGCTTCCCGATAAAGGAATGGTCGCAATTTAATTTTGAGCAATTGCTTAAACTATTAATAATACAAAATTAAATTATTGGGCTCCCCTACTGCTTTGTCATATATTATACCGATCTTTGCGCAATTTTTAAAGTTATATGTCTTCATTGCGCAACATTGCCATCATCGCCCACGTTGACCACGGAAAAACTACGTTGGTTGACAAAATGCTTCACCAAGCCAAATTATTTCGCGACAACCAAGAGGTTGGAGAATTGATTCTCGACAACAACGATCTTGAAAAAGAGCGGGGTATCACAATTTTGGCTAAAAACGTGAGCATCATTTGGAAAGATACCAAAATCAACATTATCGACACGCCTGGTCACGCCGATTTCGGTGGAGAAGTAGAGCGCGTTTTGAATATGGCCGATGGTGTTTTATTATTGGTTGATGCATTTGAAGGACCTATGCCTCAAACGCGTTTTGTATTACAAAAAGCCTTAGCATTGGGCAAAATTCCTATCGTAGTCATAAATAAGGTAGACAAACCCAATTGCGACCCCGACAAAACCCACGACGACGTTTTCGATTTATTCTTCAATTTAGGAGCAAATGAAACGCAGTTGGATTTCAAAACCATCTTTGGTTCAGGTAAAAACGGTTGGTTCGGTCCAGATTACAAAACCCCTACTGAAGATTTAAGCTACCTTTTAGACACAATTTTGGAAGTAATTCCAGAGCCAAATGTGGTCGAAGGCACCAATCAGTTACAGGTTACCAGCCTAGATTATTCAAGTTTCACCGGCCGTATTGCAATTGGTCGATTGACTCGCGGACATCTAAAAGAGAACATGCCCGTTAGTTTGGTTAAACGCGACGGTAAAATTGAAAAACACCGCGTAAAAGAATTATATACCTTCACGGGTTTAGGCCGTGTAAAAGTACCGGAGGTAAAAGCCGGAGATATTTGTGCGATTACAGGATTGGAAAACTTTGAGATTGGCGATTGTGTTGCCGATATAGAAAATCCAGAACCATTGCCCGCAATGAAAATTGACGAGCCCACAATGAGCATGCTTTTTTCAATTAATAACTCGCCATTTTTTGGAAAGGAAGGCAAACACGTTACTTCCCAAAAGATTAGAGAGCGCTTGATGAAAGAAACAGAGAAAAACTTGGCATTACGTGTGGAAGAGACCAATTCTGCCGATCAATTCTTGGTTTTCGGACGCGGTATTATGCACTTGGGGGTATTGGTAGAGACCATGCGTCGTGAAGGCTATGAATTACAAGTAGGCCAGCCCCGGGTTATCATGAAAGAAATTGAGGGTAAAAAATGCGAGCCTATAGAAGTATTGACGGTTGATGTTCCAGAACATCATAGCGGTAAAGTAATCGAATATGTATCGCAACGCAAGGGCGAAATGCTTAGCATGGATCCTAAAGGCGATATGATTCGCGTAGAATTCGAAATACCGTCTAGAGGTTTAATGGGTTTGCGGAATAACTTACTTACTGCGACTCAAGGAGAGGCAATCATGTCGCATCGTTTTAAAGCATATGAACCCTACAAAGGCGAAATGCCTGGTAGAATTAACGGTGTTTTAATTTCTAAGGAAAAAGGATCGTCTACTCCTTATAGTATGGACAAGCTTAAAGATCGAGGCAATTACTTTATACATCCCAACGTGGAAATTTACACCGGTCAAATTGTTGGTGAGCACATCAAACCTGGAGATTTAGTATTGAATTTGTGTACAGCAAAGCAAATGACCAACTTCCGTGCTGCAGGCAAAGACGACAACTCCGTTTTGGCCCCTCCACGTGAATTTACCCTAGAGGAAGCTATGGAATATATCCAAGCCGACGAGTACGTTGAGGTTACCCCTGAAAATATCCGTTTGCGTAAAATCATCTTAGATGAAAACGAACGCAAACGCGCAGGTAGCAAGGCTTCATAAGTCATTTTAATAATCACAATTCCCCCCAAAGCGGTTGCTTCAAATATTGGAAGCAACCGCTTTTTTGTTGGGCCTGGTTTTTAGGCATTCACGATAATAAGAATTATCTTCGCAACAACTTTTACACCATGAAATTTGATATAGTAGTAATTGGAAGCGGTCCCGGCGGTTACGTTGCGGCCATCCGCGCCTCACAATTAGGCAAGAAAGTAGCAATCATCGAGAAAGAAAGTCTTGGTGGTGTGTGTCTTAACTGGGGTTGTATCCCTACCAAAGCACTTTTAAAGAGTGCCCAGGTGTTTGATTATATTCAACATGCCAATGATTACGGAATCAACATCAAAGATGCCTCAACCAATTTTGATGGTATGATCAGCAGAAGTCGTGGCGTTGCAGAAGGCATGAGTAAGGGTATTGCCTTCCTAATGAAGAAAAATAAAATTGAGGTTATAAACGGTTACGGAAAGCTCAATGGCAAAGGAAAAATTGCCGTTACCGATGCGGATGGAAAAACCTCTAATGTAGAGGCCGATCACATCATATTGGCTACTGGTGCACGCAGCCGCGAATTACCAAATATTCCAATCGATGGCACTCATGTAGTGGGTTACCGTCAGGCTATGGTTTTGCCAAAGCAACCAAAAGAGATGGTGATTATTGGTAGTGGAGCGATTGGCATGGAATTCGCCTATTTCTATCACACCATTGGTACAAAAGTGACTATCGTCGAATTCATGGATCGTATTTTGCCGGTTGAAGATGAAGAAATCAGCAAGGCAATGATGATGAATTACAAGAAAAAAGGCATTGATATTTTAACGCAATCTAGCGTAGAAAAGGTAGACATCAAGGGGAACCGTTGCACCGTGCATATCAAGACGGCAAAAGGCATGGAGACCAAAGAATGTGATATCGTTTTAAGTGCAGCCGGTGTTCAAACCAATTTAGAAAATTTAGGACTTGACGAGATGGGCATCAAGCACGACAAAGGAAAAGTTATCGTGGATGAGTTTTATCGTACTAGTATTCCTGGCGTTTATGCAATCGGTGATATCGTAGCAGGTCCTGCTTTGGCTCACGTGGCATCTGCAGAAGGTATTATTTGCGTAGAAGCCATGTGCGGACACCACCCACAGCCCTTGAACTATGGAAATATCCCAGGTTGCACATACACCCATCCTGAAGTTGCGTCAGTTGGAATGACAGAAGCTCAAGCAAAAGAAAAAGGAATCGAAATCCGAGTTGGTAAATTCCCATTTGCTGCTTCTGGTAAAGCCAGTGCAAGCGGTCATAAAGACGGATTTGTAAAGGTAATCTTCGATAAAAAATATGGAGAATGGTTGGGCTGTCATATGATGGGAGAAGGCGTTACCGACATGATCGCAGAAGCGGTTGTTGCTCGTAACCTTGAAACCACTGGAATGGAAGTATTGAAATCGGTACACCCCCATCCAACCATGAGCGAAGCCGTAATGGAAGCAGTTGCTCAAGCCTACGATGAGTGTATACACCTTTAAT
>JALRKL010000025.1 GCA_023268875.1 Bacteroidia bacterium | reverse complement strand
GATGAAAAGAGCCGTAAATTCAAGAATCAAATAGATCCTAGCAATACGGAATCATTCGATAAGGCGGTTGAGAAATTTGCTTTGATTCCTATGGTGGCAAATGACTACGGTACCGATCAACGTTCTATCGGTGGAATTTCTGATATGAGCGAAATCCGTCAATTGAATTATTGGTTGTTCGACAACCAGCGTGCTACTAATGATATTTCGGAGGTTTTTGCTTTTCCAACAAAACACGTCGTGGTGAAACTTGAAAACGTGAAACATATCGGTTATGCAACTGTAGAGAGCATTCGTAAGGAAATCGAACCCGATGTGCGCAAATTCTTAAAAGGCAAAATACTTGCTCAAAAATTAGAAGATGCCTACGCTAAAGAGAAAGACTTAAACAAGCTAGCGGAAACCATGAATGCAAATTTGGTTGATTTGGATGTGGCTCGTTTTGGACAAGGGTTTTTGCCACAAATCGGCAGTGAATTTGGACTGTTAGGTTCCGTATTTGGCTTGAAAGAAGGTGTCACAACTAAACCTATTATAGGGAAAGAGTCAGTGGCTATTATCAAAATAGAGAAGCGTAACAATATTGAAGTTCCTACTTCGGTATACAATTCCCCCGAGGAAGATGATTTCAGCCGTCAGCCAAACTTCATGCTGAATCGTATTCAAGAGATATTAATGAAGGGCGGAGACGTTCAAGATTTCCGATATAAGTTCGAATGGAATAACTAAGGCTTCCATATAGATTTAGATCTCTAAAAAATAAACATTCTAAAAGCCGTTTCTACCAGAAACGGCTTTTTTTATGCCCCCTTATTACGATTGTGAAAATATTATCGTTAGCGTTTTACAAGTGCTGCGTTTTTGAACATATTCTAGTTGAGAATGTTCTTAAATCGCCCTACTTTTGTAGTATGTCAGTAATTACTCACGAACGCTCACTTGAAAATTTTCAAGAGCAATTCGAATACGCTATTAATCATTATACGCAACACGGAAAAAATATCAATCAATACCAAAACATTATAATTGGTGGTCTTGGTGGAAGTGGGATAGGAGGTCGCATAGCACGCTCTTATTTTATTAATGAAATGCCCGTTCCAGTTGAAGTTTTTTCAGATTACCATGTTCCTGGATATTCCGGAGAAAAGACCTTGGCAATTTTATGTAGTTATTCCGGTAATACGGAAGAAACCCTTACCATGTTTGGGGAAGCCCAAGAACGCGGTTGCGATATTATCGTAATGGCCGCTGGAGGAACGCTTACTGAGTTAGCTAAGAAGCACGAATTACCTCTTTATACTATAGCATTAGGGTATCAACCCCGTATGACTTTAGGATTTGCACTTTCAAATTTGATACTCATATTAGGAGAGTTGCTAGGTAAGGATATGAAATCGGAGTTGCTAGCACTACAAGCAGAGTTTAAAAATCATACCGCTGCATTAACCCGTGCAAAAGAGATGCACGACTGTTTTAAAGATCAAATTGCAAATTCGTTTGTGATTGTAACGGATGCTGCTTACGAAGCGGTGGGTATTCGTATTTGTCAGCAGATTCAAGAAAATGCCAAAGGAGAGGCCTTTGTTTCGGTACTACCTGAGGCGAATCACAACATGATAGAAAGTTATTACCAAAAAAGAGCACATAATTTTATCTTTTTAAACAGCGGTAATAATGATCGTGTTTCAGCAAGATTTGAGTTCCTACACAAGTTATTGAGCGATAAAGGAAACCGCATCTATCAATATCCCTTGAATGGTTCAAGCCTATCTTCATTATTTGAAGTTATTCATGCAACGGATTGGTTGAGTATATGGGCATCCGATGACAAAAAAGAAAACAACATGGAAGTCGGTATTATCATGGATCTTAAAGGCTATCTAGCGGCAAAATCCTAGTATGTATGAGCCAATAGTTGTAACCTTTTTAGGTACCGGGACCTCCCAAGGGGTTCCCCCTATTGGTTGTAATTCTGAAGTTTGTCTTAGCGATAATGTTAAGGATAAACGGCTCCGTTCGAGCATACATATTCAGTATAAAAAAAAGAGCATTGTAATTGATACCGGACCTGATTTCCGGTATCAATTATTGCGTGAAGGTATAACCGATGTTGATGCTATTTTATTTACGCACGAACACCGCGATCATACCGGGGGCTTAGACGATATACGTCCTATTAATTTCAATCATAACCAGAAACGGGTTCCTGTATATTGCCATCAACGCGTATTAGATGCATTTAAGTTGCAGTACAGTTATTTCTTTCAAGAAGTACCTTATCCTGGAATACCTTTAGTTGATTTCAATCTAATCGAGGCCCATAGCGCGTTTAACTTGTTTGGTTTGGAAATCCAACCTATAGAAGTAATGCATTACAAGCTTCCTGTATTAGGTTTTAGAATTGGGAAATTCGCTTACATTACCGATGCCAATTTTATATCTGAAATTGAAATGGCCAAATTAGTAGGTGTAGAAGTATTGGTTTTAAATGCTCTTAGGAAAACCCCGCATATTAGTCATTTCACTTTAGAGGAGGCTACCGAATTGGCTTTGGGTATTGGGGCGAAGCAAACCTATTTCACGCACATGAGCCATCAAATAGGACTACACGACGTAGTCTGTAATGAATTACCTGAGGGAATTGATTTAGCCTTCGACGGATTGAAAGTTGTTATTGAATAAATACAAACTTTCCGAGAGCAGTTTCTGATCCATCGGCATTGATGGCAAACACAAAATACACACCGCTATTGGGTCGGGTACCATCTAATCGATAGCCATTCCATGTGGCTTTACTTCCATTGGATTTTGTTTGGTAAACCACGCGGCCTTGAACATCAGCAATGCGAACTTCTGAGTTTTGTGCTAAACCATCGATGGTAATATCTCCATCATATTTAGGATAAACAGGATTGGGATAGACTTTTATCTCTCCAAAGGCATCGCTACCTTTACCCGCATCGTTCTGATATGAAATAATCCCAAAGTCGGTTCCGATGAATAATTCAGAGGAATAGTCTACTTGTCCTAAACTTATAGTTCGATTCGATAGCAAGGGACTGTTTTCTTTTGTGAAGTGCTTTATTACCCTTTGTCCGTATTCGTCAATACAAAATACCCCGTTCGTTGTAGCAAACCATTTTCTATTTCCCCCATCCACAAGGATATCACGGATATATTCTTCCCCCATTAGGTATCCAACCGCTCCGTCTTGTTCCACGATAAATCGTTCTACCTTGGGATTTGTGAATGGATTTCTACCCGTAAACACATTTAATCCTTGATTGGTTCCTATCCAAACATAACCGTTTTGATCACTTTTAATGGATAGAACTTGATTGCTAACTAAACCATTATTTTGGGTGATTTTCACCCAAGAATCATCGCTGCTGCTATTGATATTTTTACCTTCGTGAAAGACCCAAATTCCCCCGCCTTGCATGATGAACCATTTGCGGTCCTGATCGTCTACATGAAGTCCAACAACATCATTTTCATTGTTGCGCATAGACAATGAAATCCAATCACCTGAAAGGGTTCTGTAAAGGAGCGCTTTGCTATTATTTCGGTTAACTACCCACATTCCGCCCTTTGAATCAATCCCCAAGCCTCCAATATGAATAAACATGCTGTCGTCTATTCGTTTTAGGGGGGAATTGGTTTCATCAAATCGATTTGTGAGGTTTCCTTTAGTAAATTCTACCATTCCAAAACTATGTGTAGCGGCATAGTATCGATCATTTATAGGGTTGTGAGCAACGAAAATATAATCGTAAAGATTTTTACTGAAGTTTGATGGGAGTTCGCTTCTCCATCCGTCTTGATTGTATAGGTAATAACCGGATGTATTGAAAGCATTACCGAATGTGGCACTCACACCACCTCCCGCGCACAGTAACCAATTGCCTGATTGAGTCATTCCAAAAATAGAACGATTGGGGGGGCCATTAGGACGAAACGATAATTCGCCGTTCGGATCTTTTTTAATTACGCCGGTTTTCAGCCCTGTACAAAACCAATAGATACCATCGGGTGCTTGAGTAGCATTAACTACGAGGTTTATTGATTCGGTTTTCAAGGAACCGTTTTGATAATTTAAAATCAAACCAGGACGGAAAACATGTAATCCGTTTTGATTGATAAATACATCAACTATAGGTTCATCAGAAGTATAGGTTGTGCGCTGAACTCCTTTGTAATACGTGTACAATGTATTCTCTGATTCATAGATTAAAGAATCATTCCAATTGTGCAAGTGCTTGGGCAGATCAATTTCCAGTAAAGTAGACCATTGTTGGTAATCGTTGAGGTTAACTAAAGCGTTCCATGGGGCGGAACGTATTTTGTCTAATGTGGCAATATATATAGAATCGGCAACCACACATGCACTTTTTACAGCAACTTGAGCACCAAATTCTCCAATTGAAGTATAACTATCTCGAATTTCAAATTTATCCAGGTCCAAGATAAGAATACCAAATTCTGTTGAGATAAGCGCATCGTTTTCTACGAATGAAATCGTGTTGATTTGTTTATTTCCTTGAAGTGGTTTGTTCTTAAATCCGAGTATGGGTATAATCCGTTGGTCGTTTATCAATAAGTCAATTCCACCGTCGATATATCCAATGACCAAAATGTTTTTTTGACGGTTGAACTTCATGGCCGTAATTTCTTCGGCTAAAAAGCCATCTGTTTTTTTCAATATGGTCATTTGACCAAAATTGTCCGTTCTCCAAAGTCCATTATCAGTTGCGGCGTATACGTATTTTAACGTTGACTCGCAGTATTTTGGTGCATGATAACTCAAATGGGTTCGCCATGTACCAGTAGGGATAAGCTTTTGACTTTGGCTGAATAAATTCCCCCCAATAAATAGAAAAACAATAACGACACATTGTTTCAAATATTCACTAAGGTTATTTAGATTCATGGTTAATTAAAGGTGTATCGGAGTTCCAAACCGAAATCGGTTAGCGACGTGTAAAATTGTGTAGCAATTTTTGGGTCCATAATATTTCGGTTATAGCGCAATGCTAAATTTATTTTTTGATTTACTTGATAGGTAACCGACGGAGTAATACGAATGTTCAACATACCTGCTGTATATCGATTAACGTTTACATCAATTTTTCTGATGATCGTGGTATTATCGCTGATGCTTACTGCCAAATCAAATCGGAAATCATTCGGTAAAAATATGCGTCTCCCTTTTCGTTTAATTGGAAGATTGAGCCCGGTAACGCGATAACCAGCATTAAGGGTGAATTCATTTTGGCGCATTTCTGTTAGATTAAAGCTAGCGGCAAACAATTTAAGCACCCGGTTTCTCTTGTATTCCATCCCTAAAGTCCAATTGTTTTTGGTAGTAAAGTTTAATCCGATTAACGGGAAGAACCCTTCCGTAATGGTTACGTCTGCAATTTGATAACGTGGGGTAAGGTCTTTACCGGATTCAGGCATTTCATTTTCATCAAAACGCAAATTTCGTTGGTAGTTTCCTACCGTGTAGGTTCCTTTATAGGCATGCTTTATATTGATATTGTTGAAAATATCGCTCAAGAAAGGCAGTTTAGAGAGTCCGTTATAGTCAATATTCCAATTGGGCATGGGTAAGGTTGGAAAAATACCTAATTCTGATCGACCCACATCTAAACCGCTGTAAGCCGAATAAAATCCACCTAAAATAACATCCTGAGAGGTTTTACTATAACCGGTTGGAAAACCTGTAGCTGGATCGATTTGAAGTCCGTTGAAACGAGCATCTTGCAGTTGTAATCGACTTGCTACGGTGTATCTATTTGAAAGGAAGTTGTCAAATACGGGATTGGGATGGTTTTCATTTTGACTGATATCTTTAACAAAATGAGTAGATAAGAACATCCCTGAAATAGAGAAAGTACCTGTTTCCGTCAAACCTTGATCCATCCATTGCGTACCGTCATATTTAAAGATACTTTGAATTCCTTTGGTTGAGTTTCTTAAAAAAGTCAATCGTATACGGAAATCTTTCAGGGGTTCAATGGTTACATTACCGGATACATTTTCTGTAATATTGTTTTGATAGAAATTAGCTTGACGTGTATCGTTACGAAGTGCGCCACTTTCCGCCATTTTATAACGCATATTTGGATCCTGTAGGCCGAAAACAAAACCAATGCCAGGTTCGCTGTGTCGGAAGTTATATCCAAAATAGTCGGGCCTATGGGCAAACCCGGGTAATTGGGTGTTTTCTTTACGGTTGATATTGATGTTGGCATTTTTAAACATCGTTAAGAAGTCTCCTACCAAAATCTTGAGTGGATGCGGAGGCTGCATGGTTGTTTTTCCTCGCTTCAATGCACTTGCATTTTTGTCGTC
>JALRKL010000014.1 GCA_023268875.1 Bacteroidia bacterium | reverse complement strand
TCGTGTATTTTACACCGAAAGCACCTTCGCTCTTCCCGTTTTCCATTGGGGGAAACAGGAGAACGTCTTTGCCGAAATTCATGAATATTGGCGTGAATGCGCATCTCGAGGCGAACATCTCATACTCCAGGCCTATTCTTTAGGGAAAGCACAACGACTACTCAATAATCTCGACCGCAACATCGGTCCGGTTTTTTGCCACCGTGCCATCATCGAAATGAACGAAGCCCTTGAAAGCTCCGCCGCCCTTGAAAAGGTCAATCCTCAATTCTGGGACTACCACCCTCTCAGCGATATTAATCTTCCCAAAACAAATAAAAACCCAGATTCTAAAAACCGAAACACCTCAAACCCAGATACCCCTTCCTGCATCATATCACCAGCATCGGGCATTACCGACGGTCTCCTAAAAAAACTCAAGCACTATCGTATCTGCCAATGTTCCGGTTGGATGACCATTCGTGGCCGACAACGCTGGGATAATTTAGATCGGGGTTTTATTCTGAGCGATCATGCCGATTGGAACGAACTTATTTGGGCCTGCAAAGAAACCGGCGCTGAAGACATTAGACCTGTACACGGCTATACACAGGTATTGGGTCGGTACCTAAATCAAAATTCAATTTAAATACCTTTCGGATTTCTGTTGTTCCAATTCGAAATACCGAAAAGCCGCCATTATCCTTTGGATCGAGCAAAACTTATAATCGTATTGCCTTCTTCGTTCAAAAATAAATTTATCGAATTTTCTCGCTCAAGATCGTCGTACCACAACCACGATATTTTATACTCCATTTTACCGTGCTTCAAACAATTTAATTCATCTCCAAGACAATCTCGAGGTCCTTGTGTAATTCTGTAAATAGGAGACTTTTGAACCCAGCTCTTAATTTCAAATTCCATGTCATAGATATTGTTTTTTACGCGATACCAATTTGTATTAGGGCGAACCAGTTCGATATTAAAAGCAAAAGCCGGACCCTTGCGCTTTCTTTTTATTAAATAAATATGCACAGAGTCTTGGTCCAACCTACCGACGAACTTAATAAATTTACGGGTTGACTTTTCCTCTTTTTTAAGGCCATTTTCAAGCAAATATTTCTCCGCTCTATCTAATTTCATAGACTTCAGATCAATAAATACCATTTTCAATTTTGGGCGTATCTGTAACTCTGCAGACGAACCCCATAAGTTATTAAGACTGCAACCCAATAAGAGTATGGTTGCACAAAAGCGTATCATCACGGCGCGAAAATAGGCCATTTACTTTAGCTGAAACTTAAAAGCATGAACTTTTACTATAACAAAACATACCCAAAAAGGAGATTAGCATTTGTTATATTGATAATCAATAGATAAACAAATTTTATTGAAAATAAATAATTACGTCGTCTACTTGACTTTTAGGCAAAAGGGATCCGAAAAAATCAAAATTATAATCTCAATTCTATTTAAACCCCTATTTTTGTATAGATCAAAATTGCAAGAGAAGCCTGTAATTTGAGCCTCAAATTATCAATAAAATGACTTCATCTCTAATTAATGACAATTATTCCAACTTATTGAAAACCGCCAATCGGTTTCACCATGAATACATTAATGCAAATCCATTTCCAAATATTGTATTTGAAAATTTTTTCAACCCGGAATTTTTAAAACAAGTACTTGCTGAATTTCCCGATTTATCAGAACGAAATGCCCAGCATTACGAGAATGCCTTTGAAAAAAAATGGGCTGGTAAAGGCGAATCATTCTTTAGCTCAAATACGCGACTGTTGATGCACTTTCTGAATTCAGAGCCCTTTTTACATTTTCTACAAAAACTGACGGGAATAAAAGAAACACTTATTGGAGATCCATACTTTATAGGTGGAGGACAGCACGAAATAAAGCGGGGAGGGCTTTTAAAGGTTCATGTTGACTTTAATAAACATCCTTTACTACAATTAGATAGAAGACTTAACGTATTGGTTTACTTAAATGAAGAATGGCCAGAACAATATGGCGGTCATTTTGAACTATGGAGCAAAGACATGCAACGATGCGAGAAGAAAATATTACCCGTCTTCAATACCCTAGCTATTTTCTCTACAACGGATACCTCTTACCATGGACATCCCGACCCATTGCCATGCCCTGATGACCGAAGCCGTAAATCGCTCGCCCTTTATTATTATTCAAATGGGAGACCCAAAAGTGAATTTCAAAATGTTTTTGGACAAAATACTACATTGTTCAAACAAAGGAAAAACGATAGCGATGGTAAAACCGATTTCCTTATGTTAGGAATCAAAAACACGGCCAAAAATTTACTTAGATTTTTATTGCCCAAGTACCTAATCCAAAAAATTAAAAATAAAACACCCGAATAACAACTGTGCGTATACTCTTCATTGCCAATCGAATTCCCTATCCACCTTATCGCGGTGATAAACTCAAGATATTTAACCTTGCCCAACAACTTCACCAGCGACACGAATTAAAATTGGTTACATTCTATGAAAAGGCGGATGAACTTCCCTATAAAATGGATTTATTGCGCCTATTTGAAACGGTTGATTTGGTTTACCTCAATAAATTTAGAGCCTATTGGAATGTTGTTCAAGGTTTGTTGTTCAATAAACTGCCTCTACAAATAAGTTTTTTTAAAAGTCGTTCAATGGTAGAAACTGTTGCCGATGTTATTTACGGATTTCGACCAGATGCCATACACGTGCAACATTTAAGGATGGCCCAATTCATTCCCTCAAATTACAGGAATAAAGCCATATTAGATTTGCCCGATGCCATTTCTATGTATTACGAACGAATCGCAGAATTTTCACATAACCCTTTTTATAAATGGGTGTATAAATTAGAGGAAAATCGTTTAAAAGAGTATGAAAGCCTCATTTTAAGCAAATTTCAAAAGGTACTTTGTTGCAGTCAAGAAGATTTAAACTATCTGAAAAAAG
>JALRKL010000176.1 GCA_023268875.1 Bacteroidia bacterium | reverse complement strand
ATTCAGTAATGTAATTATGGCATTGTAAGCAAGTTCCCTCTTCATTTACTTGGGGTTCTCCGTAAAGATGAAGCGAATGACTGCTAACGTTAAATTTTAAAAGTCCGCCCATTGTCGAACTGATTTGTTGAACCCGTGGATCACAGAATTCCATGACCTTCTTGCAATGGTTGCAAATCAGGTGGTCGTGTTGTTTATAACCGTATGCTTGTTCGTAATGGCTTGTATTTTGACCGAACTGATGTTTTTTTACCAAACCCGATTCCACCAATAAATCTAATGTGTTATATACCGTGGCCCGGCTTACATGGTATTTACGCGTTTTCATTTTGATATATAATTCGTCTACGTCAAAATGCTCTTTATTGGAATAAATTTCATCAAGTATGGCGTAACGTTCCGGTGTTTTCCGTTGTTTGTTGGCCTCTAAGTAATGCGTGAAGATTTCACGCACTTCTTCCTTAATTTTCTTGATTTTTGGGTCCACTTTCATTGCGTTGGGCAGAAGTAAATCACAAAATTAGAATATAATTCGATTAAAAGAGAATTACTTATGAACGGAAACTTAACAAATTACTTTTTAGAGGCGGTTAGATCATAAGGAACCGGCATTCTAATGATTTTTGCAGTAGGATATGCTTGTCGCACACGCCCTAACATTATTTCTGCTTCGGCCTTCAGGATATACGTGCCTGCGTAAATTTTGAAATTAGGCTCGTCATAAATGATTTGGCAATTGGCTTTGTCCACAAAACGCTGATTAAATTGCTTTTGGAACTTGGTCGCGTCTTTTCGATTGCTGAAAATATTTACGAATATTCTGTAACCCTCAAAGCTGTAGTCGGTCGATTCTCGGTATTCCTTCCGTTTGGCTCTCATTTTGCTTATCGACGGGTCTTCTGTTATTTGCGTTTCAGCCTGCGCGTGAAGGTTTCCAACCGACAGAAGCACCACAAAAAGTATTACAAAACGAAAATTAGCCAAAAGCATACACAAATATCGTTAATTTTCGGGGTTTCCGTAAACCCTTGCGTATTTTTGCATATCATGTCAGACAAAGCGGCTTTAGTGATTTTAGATGGTTGGGGCTTAGGTGATGGTTCCCCATCAGATGCGGTGCGTCATGCGCACACTCCCTTCACCGATTCCTTGAGTGAAAAATACCCACATGCGCAACTCCGAACCGACGGGGAAAATGTGGGACTTCCTAAAGGACAAATGGGAAACTCAGAAGTCGGTCATATGAATATTGGGGCCGGTAGAATCGTTTGGCAAATGCTCGCAAAAATAAACCGGGTATTCGAAGACGGTGCGCTTTCTGATGTCGCTAAATGGAATGAAATAATTGAAAATTGCGAGAAGAATCAAAAACCATTACACCTGATAGGTTTGGTTTCAGATGGAGGGGTACATGCTCATGTGGACCATTTATTGGGACTGGTAAAGGCACTTAAACATACTTCGATCCCTGCCATATACATTCATGCTTTCCTTGACGGTCGAGATACCGACCCTCAAAGCGGTTTGGGTTTTTTACAAAAACTTTTGGGGGAAATCGACGAACAGCGAATTAAACTGAGTACGGTTATTGGTCGTTATTATGCAATGGACCGTGATCAACGTTGGGAGCGTGTTAAAAAAGCCTATGATTTAATGGTACACGGCACTGGTATTGTAACTCAAGATGTGTTAAATGCCGTAAAAGAACAGTACAAACTAGGCATAACCGATGAGTTTATGGAGGCGCTAAAGTTAGAGGACACAGATACAGGCCGAATTCAAGAAGGAGACAGCGTTTTGTGTTTTAATTTTAGAACAGATCGCGGTAGGCAAATAACAAGAGCCTTGACTCAAGAGGCATTCCCGGAGTTTGGAATGCTTCCATTGAATATTAATTATTACACCTTCACCCAATACGATGAAACCTTTAAAATCAAGGGAGTATTATTCGATAATGAGAATTTAAATTTCACGCTTGGTGAAGTATTGGAAGGTGCAGGTAGAACGCAACTTCGTGCTGCCGAAACCGAGAAATATCCCCATGTAACCTTCTTTTTCTCTGGAGGTAGGGAGGATGAATTTAAGGGGGAAAACAGAATAATGGCAGCATCTCCTAAAGTGGCTACGTATGATTTGCAACCCGAAATGAGTGCAGTAGAACTCACTCAGAAATCCTTAGAATTCATTAATGCTCAAAAACCAGATTTTGTATGTTTGAACTATGCCAATGCGGATATGGTTGGACATACTGGTGTATACAGCGCGATAACAAAGGCAGTAGAAACGGTTGATGCGTGCCTGGAGAATTTTGTTGATGACTTGTTGAAATTAGATTACCAAGTTGTTATCATTGCAGATCATGGAAATGCCGATGTGGCCTTAAACCCTGATGGTTCGCCTAATACGGCGCATTCTACGAATCCGGTGCCGGTTTGGCTTGTATCGAATGAAAATAAATGGAACGTAAAAAACGGTATTTTGGCAGACGTAGCTCCAAGTATATTACAATTAATGGGTGTAGCGCAACCTGCTGAAATGACCGGTAAATCTTTTTTGCATGCGTAAATTTTTCTTAATCGGGCTTGTGATTTCTGCAACGGCGTGTTCGATTTCCCCCGAGGAAAGTAATACACCCGTGAGCTATTACCAAAAGTACTTTAATGATCAAATCGATTCATTAATGTCGGGAAAGTACAGCGTAATTCGGCATACGAGTGAAGGCGAGGAAGTAAAACAAGAACGTCTGGATAGTATGGATGTTGAGCGCTGGTCGCAAGAATTACGGGGTTTTATAAATGCGTCATACATAGATTCCAATGATACGACTCATTATCAATATGCGCTGGACCGATCTGGCAGGTTTGAAATAAGGCGATTTACGGCAAAAGACACAATGGCACCGCTTCAACGTTGGGAAGAAACCAAGGTTGATGGGGTGATACAATTGATTACATGGGAAACTCAGAAGCGAAGCGTTCTCATGGATAGGCGGGTTGAAATGACGTATCAACCCTTGAAAGGTTACCGGGTGCGAATGAAAGAAGATGCGGCTTGGTCGGCCCCTAGAGATTATGAAATTTTTGCAGAATTTATTAACTAATACATATGCAGGTTCTCAACTACATAAACGGTAAGATGCAAGCGGCCTTAAACGGCAATACTATCGATAATTACGAACCCGCAACGGGGCATGTATACGGCGGGGTTCCCGATAGCGACGAAGCAGATGTAAATTTGGCTTTCGAGGCGGCGAAAGCGGCGAAAATATCATGGGCCAATACGCCTGCTGAGGAAAAATTTAAATGGTTAAACGCATTGGCCGATGCCATTGACGCGGATAGAGAGAATTTCGCTATAGCCGAAAGTCGCGACCAGGGCAAGCCGTTATGGCTAGCCCGAAATGAAATGATTCGGTCTGCGCAGAACTTCCGATTTTTTGCTACTGCGGCCATGCAATTTGCGTCGGAAAGTCATGCGATGGAAAATAAGGCTATAAATTACACACTGCGCCAACCAATTGGTGTGGTAGGCTGCATATCACCATGGAACTTGCCTTTGTATTTATTTTCATGGAAAATTGCTCCGGCATTGGCAGCAGGGAATACGGTGGTAGCCAAGCCAAGTGAATTTACTTCTGCTACTGCTCATCTATTGGGGGAAACTTGCGTGAAAATTGGATTTCCAGCAGGGGTATTGAATATTGTGAACGGTTTGGGCCCCAAGGTAGGCCAGGCAATGGTTGAGCATAAAGGCATAAAGGCGATAAGTTTTACTGGGGGTACTGCAACCGGTAAGCATATTGCGGCCACCGCTGGCCCCATGTTCAAGAAACTCAGTTTGGAATTAGGGGGGAAGAATCCCAATATCATTTTTGAAGACGCCGACATTGAGAAAGCATTAAAAACGTCTATCAATACCTCGTTCTTGAATCAAGGGGAAATTTGTTTGTGTGGGAGTCGATTATTGATTCACGAATCAAAATACGAATTGGTGCGCGATAGAATTGTAGATGAAGCTAAAAAATTAAAAGTGGGGAATCCACAACTCGATGACACGCGTGTGGGTGCTATTGTATCAAAACCGCACTATGAAAAGGTTTTGTCGTACATTGAATTGGCTAAACAAGAAGGAGGAGCTGTATTGGCTGGAGGTCGCGCGCTTCAACCAGAGGGTTGTGAAGGCGGTTGGTTTATTGAACCTACCGTTATTGAAGGCTTGCCGTTTGATTGCAGAACGAATACAGAAGAGATTTTCGGTCCTGTGATAACGCTTATGCCATTCAAAGACGAGGAAGAGGCCCTCGCAATTGCAAACGCCACAGAATACGGATTGGCTGCGACCTTATGGACGGAGAATTTAACCCGAGCACACCGTATGGCAGCAAATTTAGAATTTGGTATCGTTTGGATTAACTGCTGGTTGCTGAGAGACTTGCGCACCCCATTTGGAGGGGCTAAGAGTTCTGGAGTAGGAAGAGAGGGCGGATGGGAAGCCATGCGTTTCTTTACCGAACCTAAAAATGTTTGCATTGCCCTGTCGTAAACGTTTGTCATACTTTCTTTCTACCTTTGCAACATGTTTGAAAATAGCGATCGTACAGAGCTTGCCGCTTTAGGTGAATTCGGATTGATAGACCATTTGGCGCATCATTTTCCTAGTAAATCAGGAAGTACCTTTTTAGGAATTGGCGATGATGCGGCTATTATAAAATTAGGCACTAAGCATCTGGCTATTAGCACCGATATGATGGTGGAAGGGGTGCATTTCGATTTGACATATACGCCATTGAAGCATTTGGGATACAAGGCGGTTACCAGTAATTTAAGCGATATCTGTGCCATGAATGGCATTCCTACTCAGATTACCGTTTCGGTAGCATTTAGCAATCGATTTTCATTGGAGGCTATAGAAGAATTGTATGAAGGCATTCGTTTGGCATGTGAGAAATATGAAATTGATTTAATAGGCGGAGATACAAGTACTTCACGCAGTGGCTTGGTTATTTCTGTTACCGCTGTTGGGGAAGTTTCCCCCAAGAAAATAACCAAGAGATCAGGAGCGAAACCCGGAGATTTATTGGTTTTAAGTGGAGATATTGGTGGGGCTTACATGGGATTGCAGATTTTGGAGCGTGAAAAGCGTGTTTTTTTAGAACACAAGCAGATGCAACCCGATTTAGAACCTTACGATTACATAGTGGGCCGTCAGTTGAAGCCTGAAGCCCGTTTGGATATAGTTAAAATTTTGGAAGAGTTGGACATTGTTCCTACGTCTATGATGGATGTTAGCGATGGTGTTGCTTCTGAATTGCATCATTTAGGGAAAGCTTCAGGAGTAGGTTTTGAAGTGTATGAAGAAAAGATTCCATTAGATCAACAAACTTTAGATACGGCTTTAACGTTTAATCTTAATCCGAGTATTGCCGCGCTTAATGGCGGTGAGGATTATGAATTACTGTTTACCATGGATCAGAAGCATTACGACAAGTTGAAAAATCATTTAGACTTTAGCGTTATAGGTCATGCTACCGAATCAGTAGGTAAATACTTACTAAATACCCGAGCAGGAAATTCGTTTGATATTAAAGCGCAGGGCTGGAATCATTTAACAGAGAATAAATAAAAATGAGTTATAGAACGCATCATTGTGGCGCTTTGCGCTTGGAGCATGTAGGTGAAGAGGTAACCCTTTCGGGCTGGGTTGCCAAAGTGAGATTGTTGGGAAGTATGGCCTTTGTAGATTTGCGTGATCGTTATGGCATAACACAACTTTCATTTAACGAAGAGGAAAATCCCGAAATGCTAAAATTAGCCGCTGAATTGGGACGTGAATACGTTATTCAGGTGCGCGGAACCGTAACAGAACGCAGTAGTAAGAATAGCCAAATTCCGACAGGTGAAATTGAAATAAAAGTTTCTGAACTCAACGTTTTAAACGAAGCGGCAACACCCCCTTTTACCATAGAAAATGAATCGGATGGCGGCGACGAATTGCGTATGCAATACCGTTATTTGGATATTCGAAGGAATCCCGTTCGTGAAAATCTGATGTTAAGACATCGATTGGCTCAAGAGGTACGACGTTACCTATCCGAAAATGAGTTTGTTGAAGTGGAAACCCCCGTTTTAATAAAGTCTACCCCTGAAGGTGCTCGTGATTTTGTAGTTCCCAGTCGTTTGAATCCCGGACAGTGGTATGCATTGCCCCAAAGTCCGCAAACCTTTAAGCAACTACTTATGGTTGCAGGCATGGATCGATATTTCCAAATTGTAAAATGTTTTCGCGATGAGGATTTACGTGCCGACAGACAGCCTGAGTTTACGCAGATAGATTGTGAGTTGAGTTTTGTAGAGCGAGAGGATATACTCCAATTATTTGAAGGCATGACCCGCCATTTGTTTAGGGTTACCAAGAATATCGAATTGGATGAATTTCCAAGGATGTCATTTGCGGATGCTATGAAATTTTATGGAAGTGACAAGCCCGATATTAGATTTGATATGCGGTTTGTTGAATTGAAGTCTGCGGAAGTGGATAAGGTTTCTGGTAAGAATTTTCCCGTTTTTGACAATGCGGAAGCGGTAATTGGAATTAAGGTTGATGGCGCTGCCAGCTACACGCGTAAGCAAATTGATGCATTAACTGAATTTGTAAAAAAACCACAAATAGGAGCTACAGGAATGATTTATTTCCGTCATGAATCCGATGGGAATTTAAAATCTTCGGTAGATAAATTTTACGATACAGAATCTTTAAGTGCTTGGAGTGCTGAATTTAAAACTAGGGAAGGAGATTTGGTTTTGATCTTAGCCGGTGCTACAGATAAAGTAAGGAAGCAGTTAAACGAGCTTCGTTTACTTGTCGCTGATCTGCAAGGATTGCGCCATAAAAATACCTTTGCCCCATTGTGGGTGGTAGATTTTCCTTTGCTCGAATGGGATGAAGACAGCAACAGGTACCATGCTATGCACCATCCGTTCACCAGTCCGTTACCGGAAGATCGCCATAAGATGAAATCAGATCCAGCCTCGGTAAATGCCAATGCGTATGATTTGGTTATTAACGGCGTTGAAATTGGAGGAGGATCCATTCGTATTCACGACCGTGTTTTACAGCAAGAGATGTTTGAATTACTTGGATTTAGTGCCGAAGAGGCAGAAGCCCAATTTGGATTTTTAATGAATGCTTTTAAATATGGTGCCCCACCGCATGGGGGAATTGCTTTAGGATTTGATCGCCTATGTAGTTTGTTCGGAGGAAGTGATAGCATTCGCGATTTTATCGCATTCCCAAAAAACAATAACGGTAGGGATGTAATGATAGATGCCCCTAGTGCTTTAACCGCGGAGCAATTAGAAATTTTGGAAGCGGGTAAATCCTAAATAAAAATAGGAATATAACTTGAAAGCCTCAGAATAGATGATTTTGGGGCTTTTTCATGTCTATATCACTTTGGTTATTGCATTTTTTGCAAAACTTAAAGGGTAAATGCAGCAATAATTCGAGGCAATAGAATGTAGGCCCCAACGATGATCGCAATAGTAGAGGCTACTAATGTGGCCCCTGCTGCCATATCTTTTGCTTTACCCACACCTTCGTTTTGGGAGGGATGGAGTACATCTAAGGTTTTTTCAATGGCGGTATTGAGCGCTTCAGATACAAAAACTAAGCCCATAGCCAACCATAAAACAGCCCATTCAAACCGTG
Source organism: Bacteroidia bacterium (assembly GCA_023268875.1). Lineage (GTDB taxonomy): Bacteria > Bacteroidota > Bacteroidia > NS11-12g > UBA955 > VMCP01. The sequence continues at coordinate 8,434 of JALRKL010000176.1, read as the reverse complement.
AAAGATGCTGATGGAAGTGATCTAAAGAAAATCCAACTATTAAGGTAATAACCATGCAGACAGCCACAATTTGGAAGTTTCTTTCTGTTTTTAAAAGTAAAAGAAATCCATTTAGCGCGTATCGAAAGGATTTATAAAATCGAAGCATAGATTTATTAATGTTGTAAAAATAAGATTTTCTAAAGGATTGCTTGGGTTTTGGATGGAAATAGTTTTAATAAAAAAGCGGTTTCAAATACTTGAAACCGCTTTTTTATGGCTTAATGCGTTAAGTTAAAACGTATTTATCTTGATGCGTTTTTCAATTTCCTCTACATCCTGACGGAATTTCTTATCGGTTTCTATCAAGTCGTTTACGGTTTGACATGCATGGATTACCGTACTGTGATCGCGACCTCCGAAGTATATTCCTATATTTTTCAAGGAAGATTTAGTAAGGTCTTTTGTAAAATACATGGCAATCTGACGGGCCTGAACAATTTCACGTTTTCGTGTTTTGGATTTCACCGCTTCTACAGGAATATTATAGAAATCACAAACCAGTTTTTGGATGTAATCGATACTGATTTCGCGGGTAGAATTTTTAACGAAATTCTTTACTATTTGCTTGGCTAGATTGATGTCTAAATGTTTTCTGGTTAATGAACCTTGCGCCAATAGAGAAATCAAAGCCCCTTCTAGTTCGCGAATATTGGTATCTATGTTGTGCGCCAAGTATTCCACTACGTCTTTGTGTAATGTAATGCCATCTTGGTACATTTTATTTTCAAGAATAGAAACGCGCGTATCGAAGTCAGGGGTATTCAAATCGGCGGACAATCCCCACTTGAATCGGCTGAGTAAGCGCTCATCCATATTTTTCAGATCTTTAGGAGCGCGGTCGCAAGTTAGAATTATTTGCTTGCCGTTCTGATGTAAATGATTGAAAATTTGGAAGAATACTTCTTGGGTGCGTTCTTTCTTCGCAAAGAACTGAACATCGTCAACAATCAAAACATCTAAGTATTGATAAAAGTTAACGAACTGATTGTTATTTCCTTGACGTGCAGAATCAATAAACTGATTGATAAACTTTTCCGCACTCACAAAAACCACTACTTTTTGTTTGTGTTGTTGCTTTATTAGATTTCCGATGGCATGCGACAAATGTGTTTTTCCTAAACCGCAACCTCCAAAAATCATGAGCGGATTAAACGCCGTTCCACCAGGGTTGTTCGCGATGGCCAAACCAGCATTTCGCGCTAATTTATTACATTCTCCCTCTACGAAATTATCGAATGTATAGCGTGGATTAAGCTGACTATCGATATTCATTCGTTTCAAACCTGGAATGATAAAGGGATTCTTTATCGGTGTTTCCATGTTGATAGGCATACCTAATTCATTATTTACTGGGCGGGAGGAATTTCCGGTAGGTAAATTAATGGTAAGGGGTTGGCGATCGGATTGGGTATTCTCAACAATTATTGAATATTCCAACTTGGCGCTTGGGCCAATTACTTTTTTGAGTGTTTTTTGTAAAATTTGAACGTAATGCTCTTCGAGCCATTCATAGAAAAACTGACTGGGAACCTGAATGGTTAATACCTTGTTTGAAAGTCGAACCGGTTTAATGGGTTCAAACCACGTTTTAAAACTTTGTGGGTTGACGTTGTCCCGGAAGATTTCGAGGCATTCTTGCCAAATAGATTCATGAGCTTTTCTTTCCATATAGTGTTTGTTCCTTAATAATGTGTGTTCTGTGAATAAGTAAACTTAACTGTTTGATAAACAGTGGGGGTAGTTATTCACATTTGAAGGTGTAAAGAAAGAGAGAAAATTCTCAAAAATCCAATTTATTTTACTTGAAAAATTAAAATTTTTGATTAGTGAATTTGGTATTCACCGAACACATTTCTCATGGTATCTGCAATTTCTCCAAGTGTAGCATAGCTTTCCACAGATTCGAGAATTTTTGGCATTACATTTTCTCCATTTTTGCAAGCGGAAGATAATTTTTCAAGGTTTATTTTCACTTCGTCGGCATTCCTTTTGTTTTTGATCGATTGAATCTTTTCTGATTGCTGTTGTCGAATGCTATCATCTATTTTAAAGGATGGTGTTTCTCCTGATTCTACGGTTTGAAATTGATTAACGCCGACGATAATTTGATCTTTGGATTCCATGCTTTTTTGAAAAGCATAAGAACTTTTTGCGATTTCCTCTTGCATCCAACCATTTTCAACGGCCGATACGGCTCCGCCCATAGCATCGATTTCCTTCATGAGGACTGTTGCTAGTTTTACCATTTCATCAGTTAGAGATTCTACGTAATAACTTCCTCCTAATGGATCTACGGTATTTACAACACCGCTTTCATAACCAATTATCTGTTGGGTCCTAAGGGCAATACGTGCTGCTTTCTCTGTAGGTAGGTTAAGTGCTTCGTCATACCCGTTGGTATGTAAACTTTGTGTTCCCCCTAAAACTGCCGCTAATGCTTGCAGTGTAACGCGGGTAATATTGTTTTCGGGTTGTTGCGCCGTGAGGGTACTTCCCCCCGTTTGGGTATGAAAGCGACACATCATGGCTTTTGGATCTGTTGCTCCCAAATCTTTCATGATTTTTGCCCAAAGAACTCGAGCAGCTCTGAATTTGGCAATTTCTTCAAAAAAGTCGTTGTGTGCGTTGAAAAAGAAAGACAAGCGTTTTCCAAAAACATTGATGTCGAGTCCTTTTTCTAGGGCACTTTCAACGTAAGCTTTTCCATTAGCCAATGTGAATGCCAATTCTTGAACCGCCGTGCTTCCAGCTTCACGAATATGATATCCACTTATACTTATGGTGTTCCACTTTGGAAGTTCTTGGCTGCACCATTCAAATATGTCGGTAATAATGCGCATACTCGGTCGCACTGGATATATATAGGTGCCACGAGCGGCATATTCTTTGAGCAGGTCGTTCTGGATGGTGCCTCCGATTTTACTTAAGTCAGCCCCTTGTTTTTTCGCTAGTGCCACATACATACTTAATAAAGTACTTGCTGTGGCATTGATGGTCATACTTGTTGTTACATTTTCAAGGGTAATCCTGTTGAAAAGGGTTTCCATGTCGGAAAGTGAGTCGATGGCAACGCCTACTTTTCCTACTTCGCCTTCGCTCATAGCATGATCGCTGTCGTATCCAATTTGAGTTGGCAAATCAAAGGCTACCGATAAACCTGTGGTCCCTTGCTTAAGTAAATAGTGGTACCGTTTATTGCTTTCTTCTGCGGTACTAAACCCGGCATATTGACGCATGGTCCATAAACGACCGCGATACATGTCTTTGCGAACTCCTCTCTTGAAAGGGAAACTTCCGGCTGGATTATTGTCTCCGGTATATTCGTTATAGATTTCGTTTATTTCGATTCCGCTGCTATTTTTCTTCATCGTGGTCTTAGTTAAAAAGCAATTCAATTTCAGAACGGATCATTTGCAATCCTTTTTCGTGTGGAATTTCACCCGATTCTTGCATCCGTAAGATTAAACTCCCCAAAAAGTCGGCTTTGGTGGCGTTTTCAGCCATTTGTTTTTCGGTACTTTTAATAAACAACACAGTTTGTTCTTTTACGACCTTTAAGGTAGTCCAAGTTTGGGCGCTCACATACACCTGCTGAGACAGGTTGTAATTGAATTCTTCATTGATGGCATGTTGCATCATTTCGGAAATTTGCTGAGGCGTTCCCGCTGATTTACTAAACTTATGAATGAGCGATGGAACACTGTTGCGCTCTAATAAAAGGGCCAATCTTTCATAGGCGGCCATTTTGAGTTTAGCGAAGTCTTTGTTGTTTTGTCTTATGATTTCTGAACGAAGGGTTTTTTCTAAGTTTTTGGACATACTGTTGAGTACCACATATGCAGCCACAATAATCATTACTCCGGTAGCGATCACCGTTGCAAGGCTCATTATAAATTGATTATCCATAAAATTTTCGACAAAGATAGTTGCTTTAACGCACAACCTAAGGGATATTGGGCCAAGGGTTCGTCGAATTACCCTAAATTTGTATGTATGGATCAGGTAATTGAAACACAAAACAAAGATGTGAATTTAGAGAAGCCACCCGTTGGATTTACCGCTTCGGCGCTTGAAGAATTGCACCGTTTATATAAGGAATTAGACGTTAACGAAGATGCCGTACTTCGCATAGGGGTTAAAGGAGGCGGATGTTCTGGCCTCAGTTATTTGTTGGCTTTCGATAAGAAAGAAGATGACGATACTTACTATGAATTAGAAGGAATTCCCGTGGTTATGAAAAAAGCCCATGTAATGTATGTTTTAGGAATGGAAGTTGACTGGGAAACAGGGTTGAATAATCGGGGTTTTTCCTTCAATAATCCAAATGCATCCGAAACTTGCGGCTGTGGACAGTCATTTTCTGCTTAAATCCTACCTTAAATTAACTAATTGTCCATCATCGTTGAACATATTCGTCAAGGCATAAGTTCCTTAAAATCGCATCGACTCCGCGCGGTAATTACCGCCTCTATTATTGCGATTGGTATAACGGCACTTGTTGGAATCTTGACGTCTATTGATGCAATGGGCAATGCCATTACCAAAACAATGACGCGTTTTGGGGCTAGGAGTTTTACAGTTACCAATAACGTCACCGTGTCGCGTTACGGGCGACGTAACTCATATGAGGATCTTACGTATGCGCAAGCCACGCAGTTTAGTAATTTATTTGACAATCCTTCTACCGTTTCGTTTGCCATTAACGCAGGTTTTAATTCACGCTTGCGCTTTAACAGCGCCGAAACCAATCCGAATATCCGAGTGCTTGGAGTCGATGAAAATTATTTAACCGTTTCCAGTTTTGAACTTTCTGGGGGAAGAAATTTTACGCCTGAGGATATTCATTTGGGAATGCCCTGGGTAATCTTGGGTTCGGATGTCTTGGTTCAATTGTTTGGTGTAGATATTACGCCTGGATCAAGCATCGGTAAGGAAGTTTCGATTGATGGGGTTCCATTTAGAGTAATTGGTGAGTTATCCAAAAGAGGATCGAGTTTTGGCATGTCGGGGGGCGATAGGCAGGTGTTTATCGGTATACAGAAAGCCCGACAAGTATTTGCTCAAGCCCAAAATAACGTTACAATTACCGTTTTGAGTCAAAAAGTAGAAGATTTGGATGCTGACATGATTCAGGCGAATAATGTATTGCGTAGGGTGCGAAGATTGCGTCCAACAGATCCTCCGAATTTTACAATGACACGCAGCGATGCGCTGGCTAATGATGTGAAACAACAGTTATCGATGGTATCCGGTGTCGGTGTCTTAATTGGAGTGATTACCTTGCTCGGTGCTGCTGTAAGTTTGATGAATATAATGTTGGTTTCGGTAACGGAACGAACAAAGGAAATCGGACTGCGAAAATCGCTAGGAGCTACTTCGGTAGGTATACGAAATCAGTTCCTGATAGAGGCCTTAGTGATTTGCCAAATTGGAGGAATTGCCGGTATAATTTTAGGAATAAGTTTGGGGAATGCCGTAGGGTTTTTCTTAGGCAGTGGGTTTATCGCGCCTTGGTTTTGGATATTTGTGGCGCTATTAGTATCCTTATTTGTAGGCTTAGTGGCAGGAATTTATCCCGCAAATAAAGCGGCAAAACTAAATCCCATAGAAGCGCTAAGACACGACGGTTGATTTTTAATTGTTAATGGTTAGTTGTTAATTGTCAGCTGTGATTGATTTCCCTCGGTTACAATCCAATTAACACAAGGTCTAACTGACCATTAACCATTAACAATTAATGAAGGTTATGCCAAAAACGGAAGTTTAGTTACTACCGATTTCAACAATTTCCCTCTTACTTCAACATAGATTTCTGTCCCCGCTTTTGAGAATTCAGACTTCACGTAACCCATACCGATTGCTTGGCTTAGAGTGGGACTCATCGTTCCGCTGGTTACTTCGCCAATAACGGTACCATCGGCACTACAGATGGGATAATGTTGACGCGGAATACCTCTATCTTGTAAAACAAATCCGACTAACTTCTTTGAAGGTTTATTTTCCTTTATTTTAAGGTGGTATTCGTGGTTGTTAAAAGGCTTGTTAAACTTAGTAATCCAGCCTAAACCCGCCTCGATAGGGGATGTAGTATCATTTATGTCGTTACCGTATAAACAAAAACCTTTTTCCAATCTTAATGTGTCGCGTGCACCGAGACCGCAAGGCATAATATCATATTCTTTACCGGCTTCAAAAACAGCGTTCCAAACCGCTAAGGCATTTTCATTGGAAACGTACAATTCAAATCCACCGGCGCCGGTATAACCGGTATTTGAAATAATGGCATCGCATCCTGCAATGTTACCTTCTTCAAAGGCGTAATAAGGTATGCTCTCTAAAGGGGTTTCGGTGATTTTTTGAACGGCCTTGATGGCATTCGGACCTTGAACCGCAAGGAGTGAAAAATTATCAGAGTGATTGTTGATGTCGGCTCCGAAATTTTTATTGATTTCATGCATCCAATTCAAATCTTTGTCGATGTTAGATGCGTTAATAACCAATAAGTATTTTTCAGCGGAAAAACGGTAAACCAACAAATCGTCTACAATACCGCCTTCATTATTGGGCATGCAAGAATATTGCACTTTGCCATCTACTAGGGCACTTACATCGTTGCTCGTGAGGTATTCCACAAAATCATAGGCTTTTGGACCTGTGACGAAGACCTCCCCCATATGGCTTACATCAAAAACACCCACACTATTGCGCACGGCATGGTGTTCTTGTATTAAGTTGGTGTATAAAACCGGCATGTCGTAACCGGCAAAAGGTACCATTTTGGCGCCCAAATCGCGGTGCGTTTGGGTCAAGGCGGTGGTCTTCAACAATTCTCCTTGTGTCATAACGCAAAGGTACGAAAATACCGCGATGCTAAATCATGCGCTCGGTGAAGCTTCAAACGTGCTTCTCTTTTCTTTTCGGGGGAATCCTCCTCTCGCCTGTACTTTTATAATAGTTGCAATTATTGTGACATTGATTTTATGCAAATTTTGACAAATTGTTTGGAGGATGTGGCATCAAGCCGTAATGGGTTGTGATAATTGCAACTATTTAGAAACTGATTTTTCGCAATTATCGCAGATTTCTATTCGGGGGAAGTAGCCTAATGGCTGTAACCGCTTTTAATAATGTTGGTTATTAAGACATTGAATTTTTACAAGTTTTAATTCGTTTAATGAGTACAAATTACTAAAGCAATTAGGCAATTAAAAACAGGCCGCCTAGAAAAAGCGGCCTGAAAATGAGTTTATTTAACTGACACGGGAAACACCACTTCAACATCGGTTTCTCCGATGGAACAAGTCCCATTTTTTATTCCGGGTTGATGTTTTAATGAAACCGCAATTCCTCCTTCATGAGCCAAAACACCTTTCCAGGTGGTATTCAAGCCCAATTCCATATTTCGGGCATCTTTATCGGTTCTGATAATTTCGAAATATACCACCGTAGCCATACTCGTTTGTGTGTAACAAATAATATGGTCTGTAGCCTCTTGAAGAATTTCAGTATTTATTTCTTCTTTTTGACCGTCATGAATATGATAAAAATGCGCCTTAACTTTATAAATACTGTCTTTCTGTAAGCGTATGGTATCGGGCAAAATGGGGTCATTTCCGCCAATTCCATCCTCATCAGACCAATTTACCATAAAATGGGCACTTGAATCGCTGGGGTGTTCAAATTCTAACGTAACCGAGTTGATTAATTCGCCTTCATCGTGTTTGTGATCGTCGTCGTGGTGATCTTCGCAGGCATTGAAAAGCAGACCGCTGCTTGCAATAAATGCCCATAGCATTGTTTTTTTGAGATACTTTTTCATTCTTTATGTTGTTTGTTATTTGAGTGATTTGATGTCCGTAAATCAATTGCTGCTTGGTATTTCACTATACCATTTAATAGGCGTGTAAGTTGCTTGCGAAATAGCCTAATTAGATATATATAATTGCGCCATATGAACGTTTTGAAACTTCTCATGCTTACCCTTGGAATAGTAAATACACAAAAGGATATTGTTCCAGGAATGATGATATTAATGTTTGTCATGTTTTCGGTGATGGTGGAGGTTAGCGGTAATCTGTAAACTGATATTGCGGCCGGCCTGAGGCGTGAAATATCTGAATCTATCAAGATAGTCGCGGTATTCGTTGTTGAACAAATTTTGTATGCCGAGTTTGATGCGTAAATCGATTGATTTGAGGAGTCCGGGACTCTGAACAAAGGCATCGGTGAGGAGATAACCGGGAGGGGGAGGCATTAAATCGGTACCTTCTGTAAAAAAGAGCGTGGGAGCGACGGAGCTTTGTCGTAGGGTGATTTGCCATTTATTCCAATAATGTTGCCATTGAATTCGGGCGCTCAACGGCGGGATTTGAGTGGGGTAGCGATTTGGATT
>JALRKL010000217.1 GCA_023268875.1 Bacteroidia bacterium | reverse complement strand
AACAAATGCCGCGATTGTAGAATCTCGTCAAGGTATTTCGGTTCGCGGAACTCGTTCGGACGGAAACGGAACCTTTATTGACGGAGTTCGTGCAATTGGTTCGGGCGCCATTCCTTCACTTGGTGTGGAAGGGATTTCCGTTAATATTGGTGGTATTCCTGCCATGTATGGTGACTTGACAGGTGGAGCGTTCTCATACACATCAAAAAGTGCTACAGATAAATTCATTACTATTTTTGAAGGTATAACTTCAACGCTTCTTGACCCGTATTCATACAATACAGTTGAAGGATTTATTTCTGGACCACTTTGGGTTGAAAAGAAAAAGAATAGCTATGGCAAATCCGAAAAGCAAGTAAAACTGGGTTTCACATTAAACGGTAATATTGGTTATTACAAAGACCCTAGTCCGACTCGTACGGGTGTTTACGTATTGAATGAAGATAAATTGAACCAAATCAAGCAAGATCCTCTGGTATTTACACCGAATGGCTTTGTGCACCGTGCTGCGTTTTTAAGAGAAAGCGACTTCACCCGTTTGGCGGCTCGTCCGAATAGTGCCCAATACAACGGGAACTTGATTGGTAAGTTGGAATTCAATCCTAACAAAAACGTTTCTGTTACTGCTTTTGCTAGTTATTTCTACGGAGGCGGTCGCAGTGTTACTAATAATATCTTAAACTTTGAGAATACATCTCGTATCGATAACCAAACCTTCCGTTCTTATTTGCAGTTCAAACAGAACTTTGAGGTTGACAAGAAAAGTTCAATTAAAAGTGCGTTTTACACGGTTCGTGCGGAATATCAGAATGCGTTCAGCCAAAACCGCAGTGTAGAGCATTTAGACGATATTTTTAACTACGGTTATGTAGGTGAATTTACCGCATATCCTACCGAGTTCTTTGCCTATTCACATACAGATCAACAGCAAAATCCAAATCGCGAGCCTCGAATTGTGCGCGATCAAAATGGCAATTACGTTCAACTCCGAAATTATTGGGAGCAAATCGGATTTACCGATACATTGTTGACTTACCGCCCTGGTTTAATGAACCCTGATAGGGCTCGTTACACCCAAAACATTTATGATTTCTTTAATAATCGCGGAGCTAACATAACAAACCCATTCCAAATTTTGGTAAACCAAGGTTTGTTAAATGGATACAATCCGGTTAACGTTTACTCACTTTGGTCAACCCCTGGAACAACGCCTACATCTTGGAATAAAAACCAAACAGAGCGTTATTCATTATTTGCATTAGGGCAAATGCAGGTTAAGCCCAAAACGGTTGGCGGTCGTGAGCGTACACCCCACGATATTCAAGCGGGTTTCTATTATGAGCAAAACATCAATCGCGGGTATGGATTGAATGCAAACGGTTTATGGATTTTGATGAACCAGTTAATGAACAGTCATATCTCTGAACTAGATGTAAACAATCCAATATTGAGTTATGATGCGAATGGCGTGTTCACTGACACCGTTCGTTACAATCGTTTGGTTAACTACGAACAGCAGTCGCACTTTGACCGTCAGTTCCGTAATAAGTTGATTTCAGAAGGTCGTACAGATGTTTACGGTAATTTAATTAACGAGCGCACATTTGTCGATATCAATAGCTTTAAACCTGGTGATTTTGATGTAAGCATGTTCAATGCGAATGAACTTTTAAATAACGGTAATAACTACGCAAGTTATTTTGGTTTTGATCACTTGGGAAACAAGGTGAACGGAAAGCCATCTATCAATGAGTTCTTGAACGATCCAGATAAGCGTACGATTGGTGCTTTCCAGCCTATCTATATCGCTGCTTGGTTGCAAGATCAGTTCCAATTTAAAGATCTGATTTTCCGTTTGGGACTTCGTATGGAGCGTTACGATGCAAACCAGATAGTGATGAAAGATCCTTACAGTTTGTATCCAATTAGAACAGCTGCAGAGGTTTCGGAGATCAATGGTTTAAATATTTCTCACCCAACCAACATCAGCGGTGATGCTGCAGTTTACGTGAATGATATGCAATCGCCCACCCGTATAATTGGTTATCGCGAAGGCGATCGCTGGTTTAACGCCGACGGATCTGAGCAAAGAAACTCTGAGTTTTTGGCAAACCAAACCACAAATGGTCGTATTGCCCCTTACTTAGTAGACTACAACAAACAAGAGGTAACGGATAAGACGTTCACCGATTACACACCGATTGTGAATTTGTTGCCCCGTATTTGGTTCTCTTTCCCTCTTGAACCAGGACGTAAATCATTCTATGTAAGTTATGATGTCCTAGCGCAGCGTCCGAATGCGGGAGCTTCATTCGTTTCAATTCAGGATATCTATTTCTTGAAATTCCGTCAAGGTAGTACCGTAGCTAATGGTGCTCTAAATTCTAGGATGAAGACGGACTATGAAGTGGGTTACAAGCAGATTTTTGGATCCAAAAAGAATATGGGTCTTGAACTAAGTGCGTCTTACAGTGAGATCCGTAATGATTTTGGATTGTTCCAAATCAACCAGGGTTATCCGGTTACCTACACTACATTCCGTAACATAGACTTTGCAACCATCACCGGTTTCCGTGGTAACTTTAATATCCGTGACATCGGTCCAATGACTATTTCTGCTAGTTACATGTTGCAGTTTGCAGACGGAACAGGTTCAAATATTAACTCACAGCAAGCGCTTATAGCGAGTAACCAACCTAACCTTAGAACGGTTATTCCTTTGGGTGACTTAGATATTCGTCATAACTTGAAATTATCTGCTACTTGGGCATGGGCTGGAGGTAAAGACCCTCGCACCCGCAAGAATCTTTATAAAGGTCCTGTAGTTTGGGGTAAAGAGATATTCAAGTTCACGAGTATCAACGTTATTGCTAATACATACAGTGGAGGTCCGTACACACCAACGGTTAGAGCGGTGCAAATTGGAGCGGTTGACCGTGCTCAGATTAAAGGTCGCCCGTTTGGAGCGCGTTTGCCTTGGCAGTATAATTTTGATTTGAACTTCACCAAAGGAGTACAAATTAATCGTGAAAATGCTAAGAATCCGCTGGTATTTAATGTGTTCTTATGGGTTAACAACGTCTTAAATACTTGGAATGTCTTGGGTGTTTTCCCATTCACAGGCGAACCAAATGACGATGGATTCTTAAATTCACCACAAGGTCAGTTATTAGTAAAAACACAAGTTGATGCTCAAAGTTATATTGACTTGTACCGACTTTTGTTAAACTCACAGACAGGAAACTGGAACGGACCGCGTACGATTCGTTTAGGAGTACGTTTTAATTTAAATTAAAAAAAAGACAATGAAAAGATTAGGAATATGGGCATTGGGATTGTTAGTGACGGCAACAGCCGTTGCGCGTCCCGTAATCAATGTCGAAGGTCGATCAGGTAAAGCTAAAATTAATAAGCGTGCAGGTGCTTTTGCTAGCACATGTGATCCTGCCTCCCAATCGGTGGATTTGGACGTGAATAACGTGAGAACCAAGTTGCTTAATGGAGGTGACATGTGGTGGGATTTGAATAACCCTAAATATGAGATTCCCAAAATCAACGACCCAAATGCAGTACGTAAACATTCTTTGTTTTCCGGTGCAATTTGGATTGGAGGTAAGGATAACGGAGGTAATTTAAAGTTAGCTGCGATGACGTATCGTCAGTTTGGTTCAGATTTCTGGCCAGGTCCCTTGGATACTACAACCGCTTCAACCGATCCATTACGTTGTAAGTCTTATGACCGTATGTGGAAGGTAACCCGTGATGAGTTAGAGAAATTTGAAACATCTAATTATATCGACCAAAGTGCAGGAATCCGCGAATGGCCCGGAGGTACGGATCGTTCGGTTCGTATTGGCGCAGAGGCAGATTATTTAGCTCCCTATAAAGTGGTAGTTGATGATGGGGTATACAATCCATTCGATGGCGAACACCCGGTATTGGATGAGCGCAGACCCGCCGCAGAAAATGGCGTAGATGCACAACCCGATATGTTTATTTGGTGGGTGTATAACGATCGCGGTAACATTCACTCTGAATCTAGTGGTCAACCCATTGGCGTAGAATGTCAAACCACAGCGTTTGCGTTTTCTACGAATGACGAGGTTAATAACATGACCTTTTATTCTACGAAAATTATAAACCGTGGTTTTACAACCTTGAACGAGTGTTATATGGGTCAGTGGGTAGATGCCGATTTGGGTAACTATGCGGACGATTACGTAGGTTGTGATGTAGGGCGCGGACTTGGTTTCTGTTATAACGGTGATGACGATGATGAGGGAGTTTTGGGTTATGGTCTAAATCCTCCTACCATCGGTGTGGATTATTTTGAAGGTCCAACCGATACCGCAGGAAATCAAATGGGTTTGAGCCATTTTATGTATTATAACAATACGTCGGATCCTATTACGGGTAACCCCGATCGTGCAAATCCAAATAGTTTCTACAACTTCTTAAAAGGAAAATGGAAAGGTGGTCAGAACGTAACTAGAGGCGGTAACGGCTTTGGGGGTGCTGTAACGACGAATTACATGTTCCCAGGTTGTACAGACCCGGCATTTACAGATTGTTGGGACGAGAGAACTGCGGGTAACCGTCCTGGAGACCGTCGTTTTATTCAATCAACAGGTCCTTTCTTGTTGCGCCCAGGACAAATACAACGTATTACCGTTGGTGTAGTTTGGGCACGTACAACGAGTGGTGGAGCCGCTGGATCTTTGGACTTACTTAAACTGGCATCTGACAAAGCTCAGAGCCTATTCAATAACAATTTTAAGATATTGGACGGCCCGGATGCTCCGGATGTTGAAATTCAGGAGTTACATCAAGAGTTGGTATTGAAGTTTTTGAATACTACCTCCAAAAAGGTTGAAAATTATTCTGAACAATACAAGGATGCCAACAACAAAGAGCTTACTTATAAATTTGAGGGATATTTGGTGTACCAATTGAAAGATGCAACGGTTAATACCGGTGATTTAGATAATATTGATAAGGCTCGTTTGCTTTTCCAATGCGATATAGAGAACAAGCGTGGTCAAATCGTTAACAAGGTGTTCGATCCTAAACTTTCTCAGATGGTTCCTGTGGAAAAAGTTGACGGTGCCGATGAGGGTGTACGTCGTACATTTAGCATTAAGAATGACCTTTTCGCGACGTCGGCAAATACAACATTGACCGATTTCAAAAACTATTACTACATGGTTTTGAGTTACGCGATTTTATCGGATGATACTCTTCAACAAGATCCAAATCAGTTCTTGGCGGGTCGCCGTAACATCCGTGTTTATCGTGCTACACCGCATAAAACAGAGCCTGAAAACAATGGAACTGAGTTGCAATCAAGCTATGGTAGTGGCCCGGCATTAGTTCGTATTTCTGGTAGAGGAAATGGTGGTTTGCCGATTGAATTCACCAAGGAAACCGTTGATGAGATTTTGCGTACAGGTTATGTAGCACAGCCAAAATATGTCGCGGGTGCAGGTCCAGTAGCTATCAAAGTTGTTGATCCATTAAAGATTCCAAACAATAAATTCCAATTCTATTTGAGAGAAAGAACCAAATCGAATGTGGTTGAATTGAGAGACTCTATGACGTCTAATGCGGATTGGGTATTGGTTCGTTTAGATGCATTGGGTACCGGTGACGTTACCGTTAACGATACAATTTTCTCTGATACGACCATCGGTATCAAAACCGAAACGGTTCAAGGTCGTAGAAGCATTTTTAACGCAACTACCGAAGATTTGTCAGATTGGGGATTAAGTATCGAACTTAATCAAGCAAATAACCCAGGTGAAAACTCAGAGGCTGACCCGAACAATGGTGTTATTGATTGGTCTGTTGAATGGGAAGATAATGGTAAGCAATGGTTAACGGCGGTTGTCGATAACGATGCCCAAAGTACTCCTACATCAGGAAGTATATGGTTAAACTGGATTCGTTCAGGTAGTAATGGAAGAGGTGCTACTTTTGATGGATACACTTCGGATTTCTTGAATTCATCCGGAGCACCATTAGATCCGAGTCAGGCGTATGAGAAAATTTGGAACGGTCGTATAGCTCCGTATGGTTTAACGGCACGTGAAAAATATTCTGCGGCTAACGGTAGAAATACCTATGGTTTTGCATGGAGTGGTAACACGGCTTGGTTGCAAAACCCCATACAGGAATTGAACAGTTTTGAATTGGTAATTACTCCCGATAAATCTTTGTGGACGCGCTGTCCGGTGCTAGAAATGGCAGACGATGAGGTAAGCAATGGAGCAGAAGGAAGAATGTCTAAATTCAATATGCGTTTGGCTCCATCGAAAGACAAGGATTTTAATGATATCCCGGGTAGTTTTGGATTAAGCTATTTCCCAGGTTATGTGATTAATCTTGAAACTGGGGAGCGTATGAATATCGCGTTTGGTGAAGACAGTTATTTGCCAGGAGAAAATGGTCGTGATATGATATGGAACCCTACATCTAATATTTATAATGATAATGGTAACTACCCGGTAATCGGTGGTAAGCACTTCTTGTATATTTTCGGAACGGGTAATCACGGTATTGGACGTAACGTTCCGGGTGATCGATACTATCCCGATGCTGAAACAAACGAAAGTCGCTTTGATCGTTTCAAATTAGGTTTACAATCCACAACGGCTGGTGGCAATCCTGCTACATTACAAAAGCGTATTATCTTATGTCAGACGAATTGGGTTATCCCAACCTATTTGGCTCCTGGATACGACATGAAAAATGGCATTCCACCAACGGAAGTAAGAATAAAGGTGCGTGTGGCGAAGTCCTACACTAGCTTCAATACGGGTGACAACAGAAATTCACCTGATTGGAACGGCGACGGAACTCCAGATGGCGATTATGCCTTGCCTATGTATGAGTTCGATGGTTCTGAAATCGCACCGAAGATTTCAAACGAAATTGGTCGTAAGAATTTAGACCTAGTTAACATCGTCCCGAATCCATATCGCGGTTACAGCGAATATGAAAACAGTCCTATCGATGCGCGTGTTAAGATTACGAATTTGCCCCCGACCTGTACCATCAAAGTTTTTGATATGGCGGGTAACTTAATTCGTACGGTAGATAAATCCGATGAGTTTACCTATTACGAGTGGGATCTGAAGAATAACAGCCGTGTGCCAATTGCAAGTGGATTGTATTTGATTCATGTAAGCGCACCGGGCTTAGGAGAAAAAATAATTCGTTGGTATGGCATTATGCATGCAGTAGACCTAGATACCTATTAATATTAGAGCGATGAAATTAAATTTAAAATACATAACATTATCGGCCATTTCGGCAATAAGTGCCTATACTTTTGGTGGAAATCCAGAACGTCAGGGACAAGCGGGGGCAGCTCAATTAACAATTAACGGTTGGGCGAGAAGTTCTGGCTTGGGCTATGCCGCAGGTGGTTTAATAACCGGTGCAGAAGCCATGTATATGAATGTTGGAGGTTTGGATAGAATGACCAACAGAACAGAATTGGTATTTGCGCGCACGGAATGGTTGATGGGTTCCGGTATAGGTATTAATAACCTGGGTTTGGCCATAAAGTTGGGAGAATACGGTGATGCTGGATCTTTAGGCGTTCAAGTAATGCAGTTTGGTATTGACCCGATTGAAATCACAACAGTGGAAAATCCACATGGAGGAATTGGAACATACCGAGTGAACATGACCAATATTGGAGTTTCTTACAGCAAGAGTTTCAGTAATAGTATTTCGGCCGGATTAACCGCACGTTTGGTTTCAGAAGGCATTCCGGATGTTAGCGCTTCTGGATTGGCTTTGGATGCTGGTGTGCAATATATCACGACTCTTATCCCGAAAGTCGGTTCATTGAAGAGGAATGATTTTAAGTTTGGCGTATCGGTTAGAAACATCGGACCCGATCTTAAATTCGATGGCGATGGATTAAGTTATAAGGCACTTATTCAAAATGGTGATTACGATAAAACCATGCAGGTTAAAACCGACGTAGTAAAATTACCGGCTATGTTGAATATCGCGGCTTCTTATGATTTAAGATTGGATAAAACTAAAGGAGTTTACGATAACCGTTTGACCATTGGATTTGGCTTTACAAATCACTCATTTAGTGCTAATCAAACAACGATATCGGCTGAATATGCCTACAAGGACATGATAAGCGTTCGCGCCGGTTATTGTTATCAAGAAGGTATATTTAGTCAAGACACACGTACAAGTGCATTTACAGGTCCGTTTGGAGGTATTAGCTACGATTGGAATGTAGATGATGATAACGTAATCTCATTGGATTACAGTTACCGTGCGACCAACCCTTTTAGCGGAGTTCACTCTTTTGGAATCCGTATTGGTTTAGGTTCTGCGGAATAAAAAAATTAGTATATTTGTTTATCGGTTGCACCAATCGCGGATTGGTGCAACTTTTTTTTGTAGTTTAACCATATAATAAATAACGAGTATGAGCGACATACAGTATTTTACCCAAGATGGGTTGGATGCCCTAAAGGAAGAGTTGAATCAACTTAAACACGTTGAAAGACCCAAAATTATTCAAGCTATTGCCGAAGCACGCGACAAGGGTGATTTAAGTGAGAATGCGGAGTACGATGCGGCGAAAGAGGCACAAGGGCACGACTGGGCGGTGTTTCGACATCGGTGGTCCCTCCGTGCATACGCCGTAACGTGGCAGAGCGAAAAAGAAAAGGCGGAATTTATTAAGGAGCTAGAACTATGCGACGACTAGACT
>JALRKL010000155.1 GCA_023268875.1 Bacteroidia bacterium | reverse complement strand
TTTGAATAGTACGGTATTGGTAATGCCGCGCTTTAATTATAACAACCCCGGGAAGTATAGAGGTTTTTTGAGCTTGGTGGCACACGAATATTTCCATTTGTGGAATGTTAAAAGAATCAGACCTATTGCATTAGGCCCCTTCGACTATCATAAGGAAAATTATACCAAATCCTTATGGATTGCTGAGGGCATTACTTCCTACTATGATGAATTGGCACTTCTTCGTACTGGTATGGTAGACCAAAGTCATTTCCTGCGCGTTTTAGCGAGCTATATTAACGGACAAGAGAACCGCCCTGGAAAAGACTATTCCAGCCTCCATGAAGTGAGTTTAGACGCTTGGATTAAAGAGTATAGACCCAATGAGAACTCAAGAAATACAGGCTACTCTTATTATTCTAAAGGATTTATTATTGCCGCATTGTTGGATGCCAAAATTTGTCAAACCACCAAAGGACAAAAATCACTCGATGATGTATTAAGGAAATTGTGGTCTGATTTTTATGGAGCGAAAAAGCTTGGTCCAATTGGTACCGGATTTACCGAAGAAGAATTCATTTCCGTTTGCAATGAGGTTGCCGGAGAAAAATTGAATGCCTTCCTTTACGACTGGCTGGAAACCTCTAAAACACCTAATTACGAAGCCATTTTCGGGGGATTTCCAGACGTGGACGTAGCTGTAGAGGTGAGCCATCCTGTTTCCTTTAATATGCAAACACGAAACGATAATGGTAAAACCATCGTTTCTTATATTCACCGAGATGGAACCGCAGAAGCCTTGGGGATTAATGTTAACGACGAAATGATTTCCTTAAATGGGTACCGCATTACTGATAATATCGAAGATCTTTCTGCTCAACTTGGAAATCCAACAGATTTGGATATTTGGTTTTCTCGGAATGGTTTGATGTATAATGTTAAGGGGAATCACGTTGCCGTTCCCGAATACAAATGGTCTTTAAACTTAAAGGGGAAGGCTCTGTCGGCTGATTTCTGGGATCAAAAAGGCGGCCTGCAACATTGGTTGAGATAAATCCCTTAGAACAAATGATAATAACTCATCAGGAACTGCATCGATTCATATCGGATGTTTTTGAAAAAAAAGGCATGTCCCACGAACATGCAGTAATTTGTGCAGATGTTTTGAGTTTTGCCGACTTGAGGGGTATCGACAGTCATGGAGTTGCCCGATTATCGGGATATCTCAGGCTTATAGATTCAGGTAGAATTAATGTAAATCCCAACATCAAATTCGAAAGGCGCAAGAAAACCCAAATACGGGTAAACGCAGATGGAGCAATCGGTCTTGTTTCTGCCCATTTGGCTATGCAAGAGTGCATTAATATAACACACGATTATGGCACTGCATGGGCTGGTATATATAACTCTAATCACTTCGGAGTTGCCGCCCACCATGCGATACAAGGATTTTCACATAATTTTATCGGATTTGCGATGACAAATGCCAGTCCATTAGTAGTACCTGCAAATGGAGTTGAGCGAATGTTGGGAACCAATCCAATTTGCGTGGCCATTCCTGGTAAAAACGGCAAATCTTTTATATTAGACATGGCCACCTCCACTGCAGCCAATGGTAAATTAGAGATTGCGCAACGACAAAAAAAAGAAATCCCAAATGGTTGGGCCGTAGATGCTCTTGGCAATTCAAGCACGGATCCCCATGTTTTAGGACAAAAAGGGGCATTATTGCCATTGGGAAGTGACGCCGAACATGGGTTTCATAAAGGATACGGATTAAGCGCATGGGTGGATATATTTAGCGCCGTGCTTCCTGGTGCAAGTTGGGGGCCTTGGGCGCCACCGTTTGTTTCCTTCCTACAGCCAAAAGCAGAGGCTCCAGGCAAAGGCTTGGGACATTTTGTAGGTTGTTGGGATATGGAGGGATTCAATGATGTTTCTGAAATCCATGACCAATTAGACGATTGGATGACGCGTTTTAAGGCATCGTCACCATTAGAGAACCATGAAGTATTAATTCCCGGCGAACCAGAAGCTCGAATACAAGCCTCAAGAATAGAAAATGGAATTCCCATAGTAGAAGAAGTTTGGCGTGATTTGATGAACATAAGTGTTGAACTAAATGTTACCCTAAAATAAGCTATGGAAAGGCAGCAACGTAATAAACTAATAGTTGGATTGGGTTTTATTGCCATAATCACCGGAGTAGCCATTTGGGCATACTTCGCTATTTTGGTGCCAAACCGCGATTATCACAAAAAAACAGGAAAGAAATATTCGCAAAAACTGCAATATAAAACCAGTTATAATCCCGACTATATTGATTCCGTATTAAAAGCCAAGGAAGAGGCTAAAAAACAAAAAAAGCAGGATTAAAATCCTGCTTTTCTATTGATTAAGGATATTTCAAGCAAACCATTCTTGCAATTTCTCCTGCATGAATTCCTTTTCTTCAATGCGGCTTTCCAAACCCTCAGAGATAATATAATTTAGAAAACGATCGTTTTTATCACCTGCTAACAAAGCATCTCTATAGCCATCATTTGAAAAAGTAACTCGTTCATATTGGGTACGATATAGACCTGGATATTGATCAACCAACATTTTTTCGATTCGCTTTTTATTCAAAAATTCTGGCAAACCTACCAAATCACGCATTTCGATAAAGTTTTGCAAGGCTAAATCTGCGATTGCATCGGCATTGGGCTTTCTGCTTTTTTGGTACGCATCTAAAATAACATCCCAATCTCCCGAAAATTCCTCAATACATTTATCGAGAACCACACAATCTTCGAATGAGCAATTCATTCCTTGACCATAAAACGGTACAATAGCATGGGCGGCATCGCCCATTAATACCGATTTGTTCTTTACCCAAGGAAATGTGCGCATCGTAGTTAGATGTGATACGGGATTCGTTTTAAAATCCTCAAGCAAATTGGGCATTAGAGGAATTGCATCTTTGAAATAGGTTTCAAAAAACTGCATTATTTCTTTTTCTGTATTTAAATGCTCAAAACTCACTTCTCCTTCATAGGGCAAAAATAAAGTACACGTGAAATTACCTCCGGGATTAGGCAGGGCAATCATCATAAAAGAACTACGGGGCCAAATATGCAAGGCTTTTTCTTCCATTCGAAAGTCACCCGTTGCCGAAGGCACTATTTCCAATTCCTTATACCCGTGTGATTCATAGTTTTGAGAAAAATCGTGCCTTGGATTGCGAATCATAGCATCTCTCAATGCTGAAAAGGCTCCATCGGTTGCTAAGAAAACATCACCCTCGACAATAACCTCTTCTCCATTTTCGTTTTGAAAAGTTGCCTTATTATTATCCAAATCCATATGCGTGCAACGGTGATTGAAATACATATGAATATTGGGATAAGCATCGGCAAGTTGCAAGAGTCGGATATTCAATTCTCCGCGAGAAACAGAGTATATGGCTTGATCGTCTCTGCCGTAAGCTTGGTATTGTAGGGCCCCTTCCGGACTGTGCATAATTCTCCCAAACATCGGAATCGATATTTTGAGGATATCCTCTACCAATCCGACCTTTTCCAAGGCAGTAATACCACGAGTAGATAAGGCCAAATTAATACTTCTTCCCCCAACATAATTTCCCTGTCGCATATCGTCACGACGCTCGTATAAATGCACTTCGTAACCGCGTTTTGCCAAGTAAATAGACATTAAACTACCGGCAAGTCCGCCACCGACCAAAATCATTTTTTCCGCCATATCTACAAAGTTATGGTTTCCTTGAAAATTAATACCATTTTTGCTATCGATACATGCGGATATTCCGAATGCCCATATGGTTGCACCGAATTTACCCTCGATATATTTGGAGAATTCCCACTCAGCAACAACATTTATACTTAAGTTTTGATGATGGTCCAGACCCAGAGGTAACGCTATACGTATTAGACCTCTTGGATAAGTATAATGCAAAAGCAACGTTTTTCTGTGTTGGTGATAATATTTCAAGGTTTCCCGAAATATTTCGGGAAATTTTAAATCGAGGCCACAAGGTCGGCAATCACACCCACCATCACCTCAAGGGTTGGTCTACCAAATGGAATGATTATCGTGCCGATATCGAAAAATGCCAAAATATGATGGGGCCCATTTCGGACTACCCGTTATTTAGGCCTCCTTACGGTCGAATACAATCAAGTCAAGGAAAAAAACTAATTACTATGGGATACTCCTGTATTATGTGGGATATTTTAAGCTATGATTACGATAAACGACTGAACATTCCTGTAGCCCTTAAAAGGATAATTCAAGGTTCCAGGCCGGGAAGTATTGTCGTATTTCACGATAGTCAAAAAGCAAAAAATCAGTTAAAACAATTACTGCCTGCATACCTTAGAGAAATGACTAACCGAGGTTACCGCTTCCATTACATTCCTAATAAATAACGCCTAACCAATAATGATTTATCTTATCTGTGTTCCCATATTATACATAGCCATACAAATTTGGCAATTAGGCGTATTGTTTCGGTATCGATCTAAAGAAATCAAAAGTTACGCCGAAAACAATCTACCCAAAATAAGCATATGGGTAGCTTGTAGAAATGAAGAAAACAATATTCGAGCTTGTATTCAGTCCTTATTAGCCCTTGAATATCCCAAAGAGAAAATACAAATTCTCATAGGAAATGACCAAAGCACAGACAATACGCGTGCGATAGCCTTAGAATATGCCGATAAATACGAATTTATCACCCTCATTGATATTGTAGATAACCAATCCGGCTTAAAAGCGAAAGCGCGTGTCATGGCGCAATTAGATGTGCATGCAGATGGAGAATATTATCTAATTACAGATGCCGACGTACGGGTAAAACCCTATTGGATTCAAGGATTGCTGAGCAATATGGAAGACAATATGGGGGTATGCAGTGGTACGACTATGGTTCGTTCTTCTGGTATCGATGGCTGGCTTCAGGAAATAGACTGGGCCTATTTCATGGGTTTACTCAATGTAATTTCATATTCCGGCGTTCCTGCCACGGCCGTGGGCAACAATATGATTATTCGAAAGGACGCTTATTGGCAAACGGGAGGCTATAGCAAAATCAAATTCTCCATTACGGAAGATTACAAATTATACAGTGAAGTCTGTTCAAAGGGATGGAAATGGAATAATATCATGAATAAGGATGTACTTGCATTTTCTGAAAAAACAGAAGGCTTCGGCAATTTGCTACATCAACGAAAGCGATGGCTTTCAGGAGGAAAAGAACTCCCTTGGTATTGGTGGATTTTATTTGGAATTTATGGTGGATTTTATTTCGTAATCCCATTGTTGGTTTTTTGGTTCATGTGGGAAGCCCACTTCACGGCTATCCTTTATATCGGGGTAATTTGGGGTCTTAAATTCTTCCTGCAATCCACCCAAATTCGTAAAATCTTCAACCTTGTAAATGAAAAGACGCCCCAAATAGGACGTCTTATTGTGTATGAGTGTTACCTTTTTGTGGTGACTATTTTTACCGCTATTTTCTTTGTGTTGCCGGTTAAAACGAGATGGAAAAACCGCGCCTACACGGTTTGATCAAATTCAGAAACCCCGTGGTGCGACATCAACCGTTCTCTCCAAGCGCCATGACCGGTGTTTATTTCTGCATTTAAATCACTCATTATACTGTAAATCCCAAAATAAGTTCTGTTTACATAAAGCGCATGCTTGCTGCCCCGAGGTTGAGTAGGACGCCTCACTTCAGGAATTTTGTATATCTCCTCTCCCATTGCATAAATTTCATCTAAAAATGAGTCGGTAAAATGGAAGGTTTCAGAACGGAAAGGTCTTGATAACAAGGTAGTCATTTTCAAAAAGGCCTCAGTAAGTTCTGCTTCTACCGCTTTTGAATCACCCGGGAAAATTATTTCAATAGAACGCAATAAGTTTTCTATTAAAGGCTTATCTGCTTGTACTTCTTCAATTAAAAGGGGGAAATAACTTAGATAAAAATCTTCTGGCACCACTTTAACACATCCAAAATCTATGACCCCAACCTTCCCATTATCGTCAAATAGGAAGTTTCCAGGATGCGGATCGGCATGTATGGCTTTTTCTTCATGCAGTTGGAACTCGTAAAAATCCCATAGCGCCTGCGCAACTTTATTTTTTTCTTCTTGGCTTGGATTCGTTTCGAGATACTCTTTTAGATGTTTCCCTCGAATATAATCCATAACCAATACTTTGTTATTGCTAAATTCAGGATAATATTTCGGGAAATACACATCTTGGAGGTGGCTACATGCTTCGGCAATTTGCGTTCCGCGTTGTAATTCAAGTTCGTATTGGGTTTCTTCCAACAGTTTTTCTTCTACCTCCTCGAAATATTTTTTCATTTCCTTTTCTGAGAGTCCAAACATGGCATTAGCGACTGGCTTAACCAAACGCAAATCACTTTTTATGGAATCCGAAACTCCGGGATATTGAATTTTAATAGCAAATTCTTTGTCGCCTTTACGTGCCAAATGAACTTGACCGATAGAGGCGGCCGCCAAAGATTTAGTATCAAACGTATCAAAGTCTTCGGTGGGATATCTTCCTGTAGCTGATTTATAAGTTTTTATCACCAAAGGTCCCGACATTGGCGGTGCCGAATATTGGGACATCGCAAATTTGTCTGTATACGCTCGTGGCAAAAGGTTTTTGTCCATGCTCAACATTTGAGCTACCTTGAGCGCACTTCCTTTTAAATTACTGAGGGAATCGTAAATGTCATTCGCATTATCGGTATGAAGCATTTCACGATCGTCGGAGCCTGTAATGCTCTTTTTGGCGTAATATTTAAGATAGTTTGTTCCAATTTTTGCACCAGTACCTACTAATTTGGCTGCACGGCCAATCTTGGAACTCGTGATGTTATTTTGAGAATCCATCTATTTTTGAGACAATAAGAATTTTCCTAAATCAATGGCTTTCTTTAAGGTTTGGTTTCCCATTAGTTCAAATGATAGCGTAAATACTTTTTCAATGCATGCATCCGTTTTTTCGAAGCCTTTGCTACGATCGTTTAACCAATAATGGAACACGAATAATACGTTTGCGAACAAAGCGTTTTGATTCAATTTACCTGTTGCTTTATCTATTGGAGCTACTCCAAATTCAATTTGCTCGAGATTTAACGACTCTAGGTATTGCATAAATGCATTTCGGAATTCTTTTACCCCCTTAACGCTATCGGTTGGCTTATTCCAGTTTTTGTACGTTATTAAGAAGTAACTCCGGTGATGTTTGAGTTGTTCTACAAATGCGTAAAGTGCCGAAAGCAACTTATCTGTAGACGATGCCTCTTGATAGAATGACTGGCTTTCCAGCGAAGCAACCGTGATAGACCACATCTCGGCTAAAATCGCCTCTTTGACGGCCTCTAAATCGGAAAACTCTTCGTAAAAATCCGCCTCTTTGATGTTTAATTCCTCACAAAAACGAAACACGCTTTGTGGTTCTTTTTCTTGGGTATTAACCACTTTTATGTAGTGATTGAGGATATCTGTTCTCATTTGTATACAATTAACACTTTATTATAGGAAAAGTTTAGGGAATTTGACAAAGTGTTTTTACTTTGTAACACGAAGTATGCAAAGCATTCAAGACGACTATAATACCCAACGATCGCCCCTTCACATTGCGGAGTACGGCAGAACCGTTCAGGAGTATGTTTCCCATATTCAATCCATCGATTCAAAAGAAGAACGCACCAAATGGGTGCACCAATTGGTTAATATCATGGCCACACTAAATCCCCAAATTAAATTACAGGCTGATTATCAAGCCGTTCTATGGGGACACATTTACCAAATAAGTGGTTATACATTGGATATTGATTCCCCCTACCCGCTTCCTACCGAAGACAAAAAAATGGAGAAACCCGACAGAATTCATTATTCTGATACCGGTATTCGATTCCGTTTCTACGGTAGAAATCTGCAAAATATGATAGAAAAAGCGACAGAAATTGAAGATGAAAATGTTCGTCAAGATTTAGTCAATTTAATCGCTTCTTTCATGTTCAACAGTTGTAAGATTTGGAACGACGAAAATCTTACTAATGAAGTAATCGCCGAGCATCTCTCTATTCTATCCAAGGGAAAACTCAAATTATCCGGCGATGAAATTACCGTTACGGCAGATGCAAGTAGCCATTTCACGCCCAAGCGGAACTTCAGCAACTCTAACAACAATCGGAACAACTTCAATCGTAAAAACAACAAAAATAATTTCAATAAAAATAAACGACACCGTCGTTATTAAACCAAACCATGTCTTACTTTGAAATCGAAGGCGGTCATTCGCTTAAAGGGGAAATAACACCTCAAGGAGCCAAAAATGAAGCATTACAAATTCTCTGCGCTGTTTTATTAAGTGCCGATCCAATAAGAATTTCTAACATCCCTGAAATACGCGATGTTCTGAAATTAATCGATCTGTTGAAAAACCTAGGAGTAAAGGTTCACAGACGCGCTAAAGGCGATTATGATTTCCAATCGGACTCCGTAGATTTAAATTTTTTAGATTCGCCCGAATTTAAAATACAAGGCGCCGCGCTTCGAGGTTCCATTATGATAGTTGGGCCATTATTGGCTCGTTTCGGTAAAGGATATATTCCCAGTCCGGGCGGAGACAAAATTGGCCGCCGCCGATTAGACACCCATTTTGAAGGATTCATCAAACTTGGAGCAAAATTTGAATACTTAGCAGAACAAAGTTTCTACCGTGTTCATGCAGAAACTCTTACCGGTACGTTTATGCATTTAGATGAGGCATCCGTTACAGGTACTGCTAATATTTTAATGGCGGCTGTTTTGGCGAAAGGCGAAACCACCATCTATAATGCCGCTTGCGAACCCTACTTACAACAACTTTGCAATATGTTGGTGTCTATGGGAGCTAAAATTAGCGGTATCGGAAGTAATAAATTGGTAATTCAGGGAGTAAACAGCCTTAGTGGTTGTGAACACCGTTGTTTGCCTGATATGATTGAAATTGGATCGTTTATTGGTATGGCAGCTATTACGCAAAGCGAAATTACCCTTAAAAATTGTCGAATCGATCAGTTGGGAATTATACCTCGAACCTTTCAAAGACTTGGAATTCAAATGGAGTTTCGCGGAGATGATATATATATACCGCAAAACGACCATTACGAAATAGATAGCTTTATCGACGGATCTATTCTCACCGTTTCTGATCAAATATGGCCTGGTTTTACTCCTGACCTTATTTCAATTGCATTGGTAACCGCTACCCAAGCAAGAGGAACTGTATTAATTCATCAAAAAATGTTCGAAAGCAGACTGTTTTTTGTCGACAATTTGATTGATATGGGAGCCCAAATTATTTTGTGCGATCCCCATCGTGCAACTGTGATAGGCTTAGATAGAAAGACCCGCCTGAAAGGAATTACTATGTCTTCCCCCGATATACGAGCCGGTGTAGCCTTGTTAATAGCGGCGATGAGTGCAAAGGGAAAGAGTATTATCAAAAATATCGAACAGATTGATCGAGGTTACGAAAAAATTGAAGAACGATTAAATCCGCTTGGTGCGAAAATCACACGATTTGAATC
>JALRKL010000096.1 GCA_023268875.1 Bacteroidia bacterium | reverse complement strand
GTTCATTTTGGTATTGGTTAAGCGGCGATGAGGGCGCTGGGGAGGTGTTGAGTGTTTCCGGTGAAGTTACATTAGGGAAAGATTCAATATCGTTTGTTTATGAGAAGACGGGCATGCCACTGCGGGTGGCTAAAAGCGATTTAGAATCGGTAGAAGCGGCATCGTTTCGATTTCTTTTGGGAACCGATAATTTCGGGCGTGATATATTGAGCAGGCTGATTATAGGGGCAAGAATTTCTCTGAGTATTGGCTTTTTAGCGATGTTATTGAGTTTAATCATCGGTATAGGCATTGGATTGTCGGCAGGATATTTCGGGGGCAGGGTAGATGCCGTATTAAGTTGGCTGATTACGGTTTTTTGGTCGATACCAACGTTGTTATTGGCTTTGGGCTTGAGTGTTTTTATGGGGAAGGGTTATTATCAGGTTTTGATAGCCACCGGATTGTCTACTTGGGTAGAAGTGGCGCGTATTGTAAGAGGCCAAACCATGCAATTAAAAAACCAGGAGTTTGTATTATTCGCAAAAATCACGGGCTTTTCTAACATGCGTATTTTACTGAAGCATATATTGCCCAATTTAACGGGTTCATTAACGGTATTGGCTACCACCAATTTTGCTTCTGCCATTTTATTAGAAGCGGGTTTAGGCTTTTTGGGTTTGGGGGTGGCGCCGCCTACGGCAAGCTGGGGCATCATGGTAAAAGAGAATTTGGGGTATTTGGTATTGGATCAAGCCTATTTGGCTATTATCCCCGGTTTGGCCATTATGATTCTTGTGATGGCCTTTAATTTAATGTCGATGGGCATTAGAGAGGTGTTGGAGTGATTGTGTTGGAGATTTTATGTGCGCTCGTATTTCTCATTATTTTCATTTTTACGCCCATTATTATCGCATTGCGCCCATTATTGTTGCATTACAATAAAAAGGGCTGCTTCTTAACGAAACAGCCCTTTTTTATGTTGAGTTCGTGGTTTGAAAGACTTCCCCCGAGAAGTAAAAGGAATTAGTTAATTTGGATTTTAATGGTTTCGGTTTGACCTTTATATTCGAGTTGAAGCAGGTAAATTCCATTTTGGAAATAGGCAGGAACTGCAATTTTAGTTTTCCAAAGATCCAGGGTATTGGTGGCGGTGGGGGTGATCATTTCAGTAGAAACGATGCGGCCGCTGAGGTCCATCCAAATGGCTTTTTCTACAGGTACCATTGTAAATAAATCCGAACCGGCCTGGGCGGGGTTGGGATGAATTTGGAAGTTGATATGGGGAGTTTCTGTGTTATTGTGGTTGATCGTTATTTTCTGTGACACACTGTCTTGACATCCAGAAAGGGTGCTAGTAGCCAACATTTTAACGGTGTATTGCGCCTCGTTATCATACGTATTAATTCCAATGTCATCGGTAGAGGTGTTGCCATCTCCGAAGTCCCAAAAAACAGTCATATTATTGGTGTTTAATGGCGTGCAGATAAGCTTTTTAGGAAATTCTACCACAAATTGGAAGCCGGCTGCGGGTTTGTCGAGGGCTTTAATGGTAATGGCATTGCGCTTAGATTTGCAGCCGTTTAATTCCGTTTCGTAGTAGCGTGTGGTATTGCTATAAATTTGGCCTAGGTTCAATGTTTTTCCTGTGGCGATTGTATTGCTTGCGGCGTTATCGAAATACCAAAGTATGGTGCCTTGTGTTACGTTCAACTCAATGCTGGCTTTAGCGCCGTTACATACGTCATCGGCTTTTACAATACTGGCGGTAGGAGGAATATTAACGGTTACTTCTACGCTATCGAAATTGGTATTGATACATTTTCCATCGGCCGTCTTGAAAAATACAAATGATTTAGCTTGTGTCAATCCACCTACTCGGATAAATTTACCGGTGGCATAGTGCTGCGTGCTGGTTTTGGCAGCGTACCATAAAACATCGCCCCAAGAAGCGGAAGCGGCAATATTGGCGCTATCACCGAGACAGATTTCATCGCTTACTTTCGCAAATGTATTGGGAGTGGCACCTACTAGAACGGTCACAGGAACGCGACCGGATCCGCAGCGACCGTCCCAAGTTTCTACATAGAAAGATTTAGATCCTCTTCCGGTAATATTATAGACCAAATTGTTGCTTTGCGAAAGTGGAGTGCCTCCGGCGGTTACATCAAACCAGCGAATGTTTGCGCTGCTCGTGGTGAATGCCCTGAGGGTAAGATCTTGGGTCCCCCCCGCATAACATACGTTGGTGTCGGAAACACCGGTTGGTTTTGGAGGTGCGAAATCGGCATTTACAAAAGCAGTAACGGCTTTTCTTCCGGTACTTAGCAGACATCCTTTATTATTAGCCTCGGCAAAGTAGGTAGTATCTGCTGTTAACTTTCCTGTTATCAACTCAGATCCTGTAAGAACGGGAGTTCCTCCTGTTGCGCTTTTGTACCAAATAATATTTCCTTCGTCGCTGCTTGCTTTAAGTATAGCACTGGCATCGGAGCAAATAGAATCGTTCGTAACGGTTAACGTACTCGGTGTTTTATTGGCTGTAATATAGGCTGTATAGGTTCGGGATATACAAGGACCGTTAGTTGCTTTGATAAAAAACGTATCATCGGCCGATAGGTTTTTCAAAGTATATGTGGCCCCGGTATTAAAAGAACTTGTATCTGTTTCTTTGTAATACCAACGGTTGGTTAAATCGGAATTGGGATTGAGAGTTAATGTTAAATCACTACCCATGCATCCATCAGCTGAGCCGGTAAAGCCAGGCGTATTGGGTTTGTAGTAAACTAATTTCTCTGTAGAATCTACGCAGTTTTGAAGACTAAGAGAAAATGGAACAACAAAGCTATTCAATTTGACAGGGATATTCTTTTTGCTTCCAGGTTTGAATTTGCCATCAATAACTTCTTTTAATATGGTTTTATTATCGAATATCCAAGTGTGACATAAAGCATCAAATCCGGCAGAAGAATAATACATGTAGTTATTATAAAATACACTCCCTGCAACGGTATTGAGGTAGTGGTTTTCAAAGGTGAAAGTATCCAATAGCAGGTAACAATCATCTTGTACCGTGAAATCAGTCCCAAATTTGTAATTCACAAAAGGAAAAATCTGAAAGTGTGCGTCGAATGTAACCCCACCTACTGACAATGAGCGTCCTCTATACCAACGGTTATTGAAGTTTATAACCGAAAGATTTCGATTTTCTCCATCTCCATTGCTCCATGAATTACAAACGATGGAAGGTATATTGGTTACTTCGGTGCATTCGACTGTGAGGATATAATCAAAATCTAGGGTGATGGGTTTATTGAAAACGGCATCATTCACCAATCTGTTGAAAGTTAGCGTACCGGTAACCGTATCTATTTTAACTAAGACAGAATCCAAAGCAGCTCCTCGTGGTAGGGAATCAGGGCCCGCTTTGTAAATCTTGGCATATACATTTCGCGAGGTGTTTTTAGCGATGGTATCCCAAGGGGTGTAGGCAAAAAATCGAAATCCATTTATGGTTATTTCTTGCGGTGCGGCAAAGAATTGCCCAACCAACTGTCCATTTCCTAATGCAATTAAAGGATAGCCGGTAGAAGATAAGTCGGTAAATGAAGCGGTGTCGGTTTGACAACTACTGGGGTTAGTCACACCTCGTTTTTGGATGTTTTTTGATGTTATATGGACATTTATTGGGCTTCCAGATACTTGTCCTGGTGTTTGTTTGATTTGTCCGAAAGAAAAGGAAATAAAACCTAGAAACAATGTAATAATAAGATGTTTTTTCATAGGAAATCTTTGTGTAAAATTAGAATATAGCATAGGAATAAACAAATGTAATACGCACTACAATAAAAAAATATCAATCTAAATCTTAAAAGAAGTACTTTTGCGAAGTACAATCTCATCCTAGTTATGAACTCAAATCAAATTCTAAAAGGGAAAAAAGGAATCATATTTGGTGCACTTAATGATGCTTCAATCGCTTGGAAAGTTGCCGAACAATGTGTTGTCGAAGGTGCACAAATTGTATTAACCAATGCTCCTGTATCGGCTAAGATAGGACAAACCGCTGAGTTGGCTAAAAAATTGAATGCGCCATTAATTTACGCCGACGTTACCAAAATGGAGGATCTTGAACATTTGGTTTCAGAGAGTGTGAACCTACTTGGTGGTAAATTGGATTTTGTTTTGCACAGCGTGGGCATGAGTTTAAATGTTCGTAAGAAGCGCGATTACACCGATATTAATTACGATTTCATGCACACTACCTTTGATATTTCTGCTATGTCGTTTCACCGTTTGATGCAAACCTTGTTCAAGCAAGATGCGGTTAACGAATGGGGCAGTATATTGGCTTTAAGTTATATCGCTGCACAGCGTGTTTTTCCCGATTATAATGAAATGGCCGATGCCAAATCTTTGTTAGAAAGT
The DNA here is from genome assembly GCA_023268875.1 of Bacteroidia bacterium. Lineage (GTDB taxonomy): Bacteria > Bacteroidota > Bacteroidia > NS11-12g > UBA955 > VMCP01. The sequence continues at coordinate 12,269 of JALRKL010000096.1, read as the reverse complement.
TATGCGCGCAGTTTCGGTTACCACTATGGAAAATCGAAGAAAGTACGTGTAAATACTATTTCTCAGAGTCCTACTAAAACGACTGCAGGTTCGGGCGTGGGTGGCTTTGATGCATTTTATAATTACGCTGATAAAATGAGTCCCTTAGGGAATGCTTCGGCTTCTGACTGTGCGGCTTATTGTGTTAGTTTATTTAGTGATTATACCCGAATGGTTACCATGCAAAACTTGTTCCACGACGGAGGGTTTTCGTATACCGGAATTTCCACCGATTTAATGGAGCAATTTTCCGATTCGGCTTTGGGAAAATAAATTGACTTTCCTATTTTCGAAAAATGGGAAAAGGAGATATTAAAACACGTAGAGGTAAAATTCGCAACGGAAGTTTTGGTAAATCAAGACCCCATCGCAATCCTGCGGGTGGAACGGTTACCAAGAATAAAACCTCAAAGAAGAAATCCTAAATTAGGGCGCTAGGCGCCCTTTTTTCCATTTTAGACCTACCGTTTTCTGATAAAATATCCTATCGTGAATGCGACTTGGTCGACCTTGCCAAAACTCAATATAATGAGGTTCAATTTCAAAACCGCCCCAGTGGGCAGGGCGTATTATTTCCTTTGGATTTGACAACAGATGCTCGATAGCCTCGGCCAAATTTAGATGCTCATCTATTTCGCTGCTTTGATTGCTCACAATGGCGCCAGCTTGAGATTCCAAGGGCCGAGAATAAAAATATGCGTCGCTTTTTTCTGATGGAATTTTATTGGCCGTTCCTAGGATACGTATTTGTCTTTCCAATTCCGGCCAGAAGAAATTAATGGCCACTTTTGGTGAAAAAAGCAAATCATTTCCTTTTGAACTTTTGTAATTAGTAAAAAAAATAAATTTTCCATTTTCAACACCTTTCAACAGAACAATCCTGGAATGGGGTTGTCCATCTTCGGAAATGGTACTTAAATTGAAAGCAGTAGGTTCCTCCACTTTGCTATTTATGGCTTCATCTAGCCATTTTTGAAAAGCCTCAATAGGATTTTGGGGCATTTGAGAAGCAGCGATGCTTCCCTTTACGTATTCTTTTCGGATATCGGCGATGTTTTTTTCCATAGTTGAATTTAGAAACCTGGAATACGTCCTCGCTTATTATTCATCATTTTCATCATCTGGCGCATCTGTTGGAACTGTTGTAATAGTTTATTCAACTCTTGAATGCTCCTACCACTTCCTCTAACAATCCGTTGTTTTCTAGAATTATTGAGTAATTCAGGCTTGGCACGCTCTTCGGGAGTCATAGATTGAATGATAGCTTCTACCCCTTTGAAAGCGTTGTCGTCTATATCTAGATCTTTTACTTTACTGCCAACACCAGGTAACATGCCCAAGAGGTCCTTCATATTGCCCATTTTTTTAATCTGTTGTAATTGGGCAAGGAAGTCTTCGAAATCGAATTTGTTTTTTGCTATTTTTTTGGCAACGCGTTCGGCTTCTTCTTGGTCGATGGTTTGTTGTGCCTTTTCGACCAAAGAAACCACGTCGCCCATGCCCAAAATACGGCCGGCCATACGGTCGGGATGGAATACATCGAGGGCATCCATTTTTTCGCCGCGAGAGGCAAACTTGATGGGTTTGTTAACGACTGATTTTATAGATAAAGCTGCACCGCCTCGGGCATCGCCATCGAGCTTTGTGAGTACTACTCCTGTGAAATCTAATACATCGTTGAAGGCTTTAGCTGTATTCACCGCATCTTGCCCCGTCATGGCATCGACTACAAAAAGGGTTTCTACAGGATTTAATGCTTTTTTTAGTGCCGCAATTTCGTTCATCATGTCGGTATCGATGGCGATACGACCGGCAGTATCTACGATAACGACATTGTGATTTTTAATTTTGGCCTCGCGAATCGCATTTTCAGCAATTTTAACAGGATTATTATTGTCGTTTTCGGTGTAATAAGCGACTTCCGTTTGTTCAGCAAGAACTCGCAATTGTTCGCGAGCGGCAGGGCGGTATACATCGCCTGCAACCACCATAGGATTTCTTCCTTGTGATTTTAATAAACGCGATAGTTTACCGGTAAAAGTAGTTTTACCAGAACCTTGTAAGCCCGCTATGAGAATTACAGCAGGTGATCCCTTTAGCTGCAGTTCGCTGGTGCTTCCCCCAAGAAGTTTAACAAGTTCATCGTTTACAATTTTAGTTAATTGTTGACCTGGGGAAACGGATTTTATTACTTCAGCGCCTTTGGCTTTCTCGATGATTTCATCGGTAAAGGTTTTGGCTACCTTGAAGTTTACGTCGGCAGCTATTAAGGCACGACGAATTTCTTTGATGGTATCGGCAACATTCGACTCCGTTATGCGGCCTTGACCTTTTAGGTTTTTAAATGCTTTTTCTATTCGACCTTGAAGCGTATCAAACATAGGTGCAAAGATAGGAAATCGCAATTGGAGTTAGTCTTGTCTTTTGTTGGGTTTCGGGGGAAGTCTTTCAAGCCTGAGATTTTACGAATAACAGCGGTTAGATTTCCACCGGGCTTATTTGAAATTTTCAGTTATTGCCGTTAGGGAATTTCCCCAGAGATAGGTCATGAGAATTTGGGCTTCTAAAATTTAAATAGGGGTGTTACCGCCGTTAGGGAATTTCCCCCGAAAGGTTGGTGGTAAAAAAAATAGGGCCTTCTACCAAATCCGTGGGGCGTTTCTCAAGAAATCGGTATGCACGTTGTATATTTGAAAAAATTATTTATAAAATGGCATATTTCTTTACATCTGAATCTGTTTCTGAAGGGCATCCCGACAAAGTGGCCGATCAAATTTCTGACGCACTAATTGATCATTTTTTGGCTTATGATGCCAGCAGTAAGGTAGCTTGTGAAACTTTAGTAACCACGGGTCAAGTAGTATTGGCAGGTGAGGTGAAATCAAAAGCGTATCTAGACGTGCAGAGCATAGCGCGTGAGGTTATAACGCGTATTGGTTACACGAAAAGTGAATACATGTTCGAAGCCAACTCATGTGGGGTTTTGAGTGCTATTCATGAGCAAAGTCCTGATATCAATCAAGGTGTAGAGCGCAGTAATCCAGAAGATCAGGGTGCGGGCGACCAGGGGATGATGTTTGGTTATGCGACCAATGAATCAGATACATATATGCCCATGCCATTAATGTTGGCACATTTGTTACTTCAAGAATTGGCTGAATTGCGCCGTGAAGGAAAGGAAATAGGTTATCTACGTCCAGATTCTAAGAGTCAGGTGACCATGGAATATTCCGATGATCACAAGCCTTTGCGTATCGATACAATCGTAATTTCAACTCAGCACGACGATTTTATTAAGCCCGAAAACGACAGTAAAGAAGCTCAAAAGAAGGCAGATGATGCTATTTTGGCCAAAATTGCTGCAGATATCGTGAATATTTTGATTCCTCGTGTTAAAGCGAAATTAGACAGCCGTTTGCATTTCTTATTTGATACCGAAATCACGTACCACATCAATCCAACAGGAAAATTCGTTATTGGAGGTCCACACGGAGATACCGGTTTAACCGGTCGTAAGATTATCGTAGATACGTATGGAGGTTGGGGTGCTCATGGAGGAGGTGCTTTTTCTGGAAAAGATCCAAGTAAAGTAGATCGCAGTGCAGCTTATGCGACGCGACATATTGCTAAAAATATTGTAGCAGCTGGTTTGTGTGATCGTGCATTGGTTCAAGTTTCCTATGCCATTGGAGTTGCTGAGCCTGTAGGGGTTTATGTGGATACTTATGGTACGGCAAAAGTTAACATGAGCGACGGTGAGATTGCGAGGGTCATTAAAGGCATGTCTGAGTTTGATTTGCGTCCGTATTTTATCGAGCAACGTTTTAATCTACGTTCTCCAATTTATTTAGAATCTGCCGCTTATGGACACATGGGACGTAAATGTGAAACCGTTACCAAGGTTTTTAACAAGGGTAAGGAAGGCGATCAAGGTGAAAAATCAGTGACAGTTAAATTATTCCCTTGGGAAGAATTGAACGCCGTTGCTGCTGTGAAGCAAGCTTTTGGAATTTAAGGGAAATCCTTTTTTAACATATAATTTAGATTAATAACGATAGACGATAAATCATGTGTGGAATAGTAGCATATATTGGGAGTAAAGAGGCCTACCCTATAGTGGTTAAAGGACTAAAGCGTCTAGAGTATCGGGGCTATGATAGTGCCGGTGTAGCACTCATGAATGGGGACTTACGGGTTTATAAAACCAAGGGAAAAGTTTCAGATTTAGAGAGTGCAGCGAAAGACGCGGATGTTTCTGGAACTATTGGAATGGGTCATACCCGATGGGCTACCCACGGCGAACCCAACGATGCTAATGCCCACCCCCACTTGAGTTTGTCTGGTAAGGTTAGTCTAATTCACAATGGTATTATAGAAAACTATGCCACATTAAAGGAGGGATTGGAACAGCGCGGACATACTTTTACCAGTGAAACCGACACTGAGGTTTTAGCACATCTTATAGAAGACGTAATGATCAACTCAGGTTTGTCATTAGCCGATGCCGTTCGAGCTTCTTTAAAACAGGTTGTTGGCGCTTACGCAATTGTTATTTTATCTAAAGACAACCCCGAGCATTTAATCGCAGCTAGAAAAGGAAGTCCTTTAGTAGTTGGAATTGGTTCTGAAGCTGGTGAATATTTCTTTGCTTCTGATGCTACTCCTTTGGCCGAATATACCAAAAAGGTCATCTACATGAAAGATGGTGAAATCGCTATTGTAGAAAATAAGGAAATGACTATTAAGAACATCGATAACGTCGTTCAGGTTCCTTATGTGCATGAATTAGAGATGAATTTGGAAATGCTCGAAAAGGGAGGGTATGACCATTTTATGTTGAAGGAAATTTACGAACAACCGCGTTCTATCTACGACAGTTACCGAGGCCGATTTAATGCTGCCTCTGGTACCTTCCATATGCGAAGTCTAGAGGAATATTCCGAACAGCTCGCACAAATAAAAAGATTGATACTCATCGGTTGTGGTACAAGTTGGCATGCTGGGTTGGTGGCGGAGTATTTATTCGAAGATTTTGCCCGATTGCCGGTAGAAGTGGAGTATGCATCGGAGTTTCGTTACAGGAATCCGGTTTTATTCTCGGATGATTTGGTTATGGCGATTTCTCAAAGCGGAGAAACCGCGGATACTTTGGCCGCGATGGATTTGGCCAAGAGAAAAAGCGCTACCGTTTTTGGTGTTTGTAATGTTGTTGGTAGTAGTATACCCCGCCTAAGTGATGCGGGTGCCTACACGCATGCGGGTCCAGAAATTGGAGTGGCTAGTACTAAGGCCTTTACCAGTCAGGTCACCGTATTAACTTTATTAGCATTGGGTATTGCAAAGGCTCGCAAGACGATGAGCGATAAAGAAATTTCAAAGGTTATGTCGGCTTTGGAAGAAATTCCAGATAAAATTGAAAAGGCATTGCTGTTAAACGACGAAATCGTGAAATTGGCGGAAACCTACAAAGATTCCAGGAATTTCTTGTATTTAGGTCGCGGTTATAACTTCCCAGTAGCCTTAGAGGGTGCTTTGAAGCTAAAAGAGATCAGTTATATTCATGCGGAGGGTTATCCTGCGGCGGAAATGAAACATGGACCGATAGCCTTGATAGATGCCGATATGCCTGTGGTCGTAATTGCTACAAATAGCGAACATTACGAGAAGGTGGTGAGTAATATTCAAGAGGTAAAAGCGCGTAAAGGTAAAGTTATAGCGGTTGTTAGTGAGGGCAATACTTCATTAGATAAAATAGTAGATCATGTGATTCAGGTGCCTGAAACTATTGACGCTTTAAGTCCTTTGGTTAACACCATTCCGTTGCAATTGCTAAGTTACCATATTGCGGTAATGTGCGGTTGTAACGTAGACCAGCCTAGAAATTTAGCGAAGAGCGTTACCGTGGAGTAGTAGTACAAAACCGAAATTCTTACCCCCGAATTTACACGTTAACCTTTTCATTATCAGTTATTACGACTCATTTATGGAAGAGTGTTTATACAGAATATCAGTCCAATTTGTTTGATCAGATAAGGACATTAAAGGAGGATCATCTTACCCTTTGGGGGTATAGGAAGATATCTAATTACCTTAATTCGATAGGTTTGATTTCTCCAACGGGAAAACCTTTTACAAACACCATTGTATTCGGAATCTATTCCAAAGGGAGTAAAAGACTTGAGAGGATTAATCGGAAGGACGAGTTGGTAATTACCGATTTGGAATTGAAGATTTCTCAATGAAAGAAATATCCGTTTAAACCGACTAATTGGTTTCACTCGTGTTTCATTTGTGGGGAATATTTAAATCAACACAATGAACTATCAATTCAAGAAACTCATATCGGAACTACGGTCAAAGGATTATTGTACTTGTGGATGTGAAGTCCGAAAGTGGATTTCCATTAAGAGTCGTCCCACTTTGAAGTTGACAACCTTTAGGAAATGAAAAACCCCACCCTTGAGGGGGTGGGGTTAGTTCTTTCAAGGATTTGGTTATTCCGATAATTCCTTGACCTTCTTAATGGTCTTCGGACTACACTCAAGAATCTTTTGAATCTCCGAATACTTCAATCCCCTTTCAAGAAGTTTGACAATTTCTTGGTTCTTGGGTTTTGATAGAAAGTGTTTAGTGGATTCGGAAGTTCCATCAGGTCGTCCTAAACGACCCCCTTTCTGAACGTACACTTGTCTTCCTACCATCGTCCTCTCTTTAATGTTTTCCAATTCCATTTCATAGAGTGAACTCATGACCGAGGAAATCATCTTCCAAATTGGATTTTTCTTACCATTGGGTCGAGATTGAAGTCCGAGGTTTCTGATAACCACATTTACTTCATGTTCTTCCAACCATTCAAGGGTACGAATCACGTCTCCGGTATTACGACCAAGACGGGAGAACTCTTCTACTACGAGTTCTGATACCTTGTTGTTCTTGACGAGGTTAACCAACTCAATACCCTTCGGTCGTTCAATGAATGGTATAGTACCACTCACTTTGTCAAACAGAACTAAATCGTAGTTCTCTTTATCTACCGAGAATCGGTCTCCAGTTTGTTGGATGGTTGAAACTCGGTTGTATTTAATTCTCATTATACTTCCTTTTAAATCTCACATTAAATATACTTAAATTTCGTGAGAATTCCAAGGAAAACGAAGTTTTTATTGTGTTTGAGAGACTTCCCTTTTAATCTTGATAAAATTGTTCCGTGGTTGATAGAGGGGACTTAATTCCCCCAAATAAATCCCGACCTCCAAATGAAAAAGAGTGACTTCAAATGGTCACCCTTTCTTTTGTTATGATTACGAGAAAATACCCCCACCCCCACCTCTGTCTGATAAAAGAGTTTAATAGTTATCTTGTGAGACAGTTACTACATCTATGATTACTTTTATTTTACTATTAGTATTTACCTTAATAGTTTGGATACCAACAATCAAGAGACAGTTCCCCAAGATTTCAAAATACTTAAAATTGGTAGTGTATGTGTTGTGGATATCTTATTTTGGTCTGACAATTTATCTTCTAGTTTATTACAAATAAATTAACAGGGTGTGGGGTTTCTCATCGTTCTAATGTTAATTGATTTTACAAACTCATTTTTTTCCACCAATCTGTCTGATTTTGTTTTCTCTCTTCAAGGATGTCCACCCAATCCTTGAGGTGTTCATATGGATTATGTTTCCCTTCTTGGATTAACTGACTACCAGTGATTTGTTGGAATTGATTTCTGATTTCTTTGTTTTTTCGTTTCTTGTTACTCATTATCAACCACTTACACTCTAATTTACGAAAAAATCATTGGTTTTCCAAACGAAATGTGGTCTTATTCATTAACTTCGTAATCAATAAATTACAGTTTTGAAATGAGTGTTAAAGATTTAAAGATAGGGGGTTTTTACACAAAATCAGATTTGTCTGAAATATTTGATAATCCAAATATTAAATTAGTTAGAGAAGGTATTTACAACCAATCAAATGATCTTACATTTTATTTTGTGGACCTTGTAAAAGAGGGTAAAGAAGAGAGATTTCATTTCAATGATTTTTTTGAGGAGGATTTTTTTCATTGGGATTCACAAACAACACAACATATAAACTCCCCTAAAATTAAAGAGGTCATTAATGGTCAAAGAATTCCTCACTTATTTGTAAGAGTGTATCCAAAGGTCAAGTCAAAGACTCAACCATATATCTATTGTGGAAGATTGAAATATATAGATCACGATCCTAACACATCGAATCCCGTCCATATCATTTTTCAAAATATTGATTATGAAGATGACACTTCAAATGAGGACCTGTTTGAGATTTACACTTGGAAACCCCATAAGATTGGAAGGTCATCAGTTGTTAAACAGAGTAAAATAGGTGTGATTTCATCACAAAGGATAAGTAATTATAAAAAACCTAATAAAACTGAGAGAAGTGGTTTGGTGATTTCAAGAGTTGGACAAGGGTATTATAGACAGTTGGTTAGGGAAAAGTGGGACAATCGTTGTCCTGTTACTGGAATTCGTATAGTTGGAATTTTGATATCATCCCATATTGTTCCTTGGTCAGAATCAAATGACGAGGAAAGATTAGATGTTGAAAATAGTGTCCTACTTTCTCCTAATGTAGATTCACTTTTTGATAAACACTTAATTTCTTTTTCAGATGAGGGTAGGATATTACTCTCGAATAAAATAACAACTGAGGATTTAATTAAACTTGGAATTAACGATCAGACAATTATACCCATCTCCGAAGGGATGAGAAAATACCTAAAGAGACATAGAGAAAGAATGAATGAGAAAGGTTGATGTAGTTTGTGGTGTAGTTCTACACAATAACAAAATTCTAATTTGTCAAAAGGGAGATGGTCCTTCAAAGGATAAATGGGAGTTTCCTGGAGGAAAAGTCAATATAGGTGAGAGTAAAGAAGATTCCATTGTTAGGGAATTATTTGAGGAATTGAAATTGAGAGTTTTCCCACGAAATGAAATAGTATCATATAATTTTGGTAATTATAATCTTATTTTTATTGAGTGTATTTGTTTAGAACCAATTGAGATAATTCTTAATGAACACCGAGATTATGTGTGGTGTAGTATCCCATCACTTAATTGTTATAAATTCGTTGACGGGGATGTAGAATTTGTTAGTTATCTAAACCAAAATTTCTTGAATGGTATAGACTCCCACGGTAATAAAGATACGAAAAAAACGAGTTAATACCAAGTTAAAGTGTACGTCGTCAAGTTCATCAGGACAAATGCCAAACAATATAAGTGACCAAACCTTCTCGGATTATTACGGATCAAATTCTTTGTTATTCTGGAAGACTTATTACCATTTATTGGCAGAACGGTTGTAGAACTCAAAATTCACTTTGAAAAAGCTGCGCGGTTGGTAGAAATTATTGGCATATCCTACGCAGTAATAGAGTCCGATTTTGAAGCGTTCCCGCCAGATTTTCACCAGCTTATCTACGCCGGCGTACACTTCGTAAAAGAACAAATTATTGCGTTCAGGGGCATAAAGTAAGTTGGCACCAACCGACTCGTAGAGGTGCAAATGTTTCATTAAGGGTACTTTGTTCAATAGCGCGCCATTGAAATGGTGGCGGTAATGTACTTCGTAATAGCGCTTGAAGGTGGTGAAGGTAGAATCGAGCGTTTGAAACGCGTACATAGGCGGGGTAAAAATGAAATCATCGCCCCGTCGTTGGTATCGATAGTCGATCAAACTCACATTGCGCCGGGAAAGAAAGCTCCCAGAGGTAGCGCGAATTTCACTGTTTCCGGCGGTGCCCCAGGGAAACGCGTGTTCGATGCGGTATTCGAGGTAATCGTAATTGATGGTACTGCCCAAAACGCCCGGTAGGGCTTTGATGTATTCTACGCTGAAAGTGGGCCAAGCCGAGCCAAGGATGATTTTTTGTTTGGGCTCGGAAATGTAACGTTGAAAGGGCGTATAGGAAAGTAAAATACTTCCAAAAAAGGCTTTATGCGATTGGAATTGGGCGGCTACGTTATTTTCGAAAAGACTGTCGCCCGACGGATTGAATCTGAAACTTGAAATATCTTGTCGGTCGCTGATTTCACCCCGAACCCTCAAGAAAAGACCGTTGCTAATTTCTTGCCGATGGTATACGCTCAAATGGGTATGTTGGTAGAAATTATCGCGACGGAAAAGGTCTACATACGCCGCAAATGGATTGATAAGTCCGAAATCGCGCCCTGCTTGTATGAATATGCGCTTTCTTTTATACGGATTGTAAAGGGTGCTTAAAATGGCACTTCCCCGCAGGTCGTTGTTTAAAATTCCGTAAGAAATATTGGGAATGAATTGGATGCTTTTTTTATTGGGGAAGGTTTTTTCTATGCGATTCCACAGTAAAATGCGACCTCCACCGGGCCACCACGGTTGGTACATGAGCCATAGGGGCTGGAACGACATATCGATGCCTTTGCGCCGATTTTTGAAATCTTGTCCTTCTAAAACCAAAGATTTGAACGTAATGGTATTGATTTTCGCTTCGATACTATCGAGGTAATGATCGGAACTTTGTACCCGTTTAATACTATCGTCTTGGGAAACAAAACTGCGTTCGAGTGCGTTTAATTGGGTTTTGCGATTTTGCTGCCAATAGGCAGAATCGCGCTCATAGGCTTCCTGTTCGGTTCTGCTGAGTTCCAATCCGAAGTGATTTTTTGGGAAATGAGGATTGATTTGAATGCTGTCGTAATGTACCTGGGTTTGTCCGATAAACTGGGTTTTTCCTGCCTTGTATTGGTATTCGAAGCGTTGCGAATCGATGAGCAGCAAACTGTCGTCGGTGCAACGGTAATTCATATTTAGGGCCATATAATCGTATTCGGCCATGAGGTGTTCGGGAATTTCCAACTTAATTTGGGAAACATAAAAAGCGGTATCGACGAGGTGAATTTCGCCCGAGAAGGTGGCGTTACTCACTTGTCGGCCTTGAAATTTGATTTTCAAAACCCGACCGTGAACCGGATCGGTATAACTCTCAATAAATCGGAATCGGTAGGCTAAAATGGCACTGTTGGAGAGGGGAGAAACGATAGGTAGGGGACAGAGAGCCGGAAGGTTCATCAAATTTTGATAAATATTGAAGTCGCCTTCTAATGTGCTCAGGTAGAACAAACTGCTTTTATCGCCGCGGATGGAAACGCCTTGCCTCGATTCTTTGATTTTATTGGGGGCTTGCCAATCGCGAACCAAGCGCACCTCGGCCATGTTGGCGTTGATTTGTTTGGGGGAATTTTGAGGTTTTATCTCGGCATTGATGCTGCGAATAACACGGGGATTTTTGATTTCTTCAAAGGCCTTGATGTATACAACGGCCCGTTGATTGGGAATCCGAGCTGCCCATAAATTTCGGCGGGCTATGGCTTTGCGCATCATATTCGGACCTGGATCGGTCCATTTGGTTTTGATTTCTACTTGTTCGATGGGTGCGGTACTGCGCAGCAATGAAACGCTAAGGGTATCGTTTTGGTTCTTTTTGGCAATGTAGGCGAGCTGGTAGCTTTTAAAATCGGGGTGATTGAATACAAAATCGTAGGCGCCGGGTTTGAGTTCTAAGCGGAAATAACCGTCGTTGCCGGATTCACCGTATTTGCGACCGGTTTTATCGAATATTTGAACTTGGGGCAAGGGCGCATCCTCGTGGTCAAGTACGAGGCCGAGTAACTGCTGTGCTTGGGCTTCCCCCGAAATGAAAAAGAGGCAAAGTCCAATAAAATAGCGCCATTTGAAACATTTTCCCATCATTTTTTAAGGAACCAAAAGAAGGGTTTGGACTTGGGTTCGGGTTTTATGGAGCTGATTTTGCGGTACCGGGCGCTGAGCAATTGAGGGGTAAAGGGCGCTTGGAAGGTGTTTCGGGTAGGCCGATTTTCAACGTCCCAAACAAACCGTTCCAATTGCTTTTTGTCTTCGGGAATTTGGTCTATCGGGTACAGGGTTCCACGGGGTTTGTCGTAAAAATGAACGCGGTCGATTTTGTTATTTAAAAAACTGAATTTCATATTGGTGCAGGCCACCCAAAAGGCGGCATTGACCACAGAATCTTCGCTGATGTAATAAATGCTTTTACCGTTGCGGTATACCCATGCCAATTCGATTTTTTGCTGGGTATCGAGGGCATAGTAGACCGAATCGCCTTGGATTTGACTGAAATAATCGGCACTTTCTTGATTCACAATGAGGGCATTGGG
>JALRKL010000085.1 GCA_023268875.1 Bacteroidia bacterium | reverse complement strand
GTATACAGTACGCCCGGAATCGGTCACAGACCCAGGAGTCGGCAGTTGGGCGCAGCCACTTTTAACGAATATGAAGGCGAAACGGAAGACAAAGAATCGCTGTATCGCGAACTCTTATTGCATGCCCATAAAATTCACGATTTGCCCAATTATCGCAGTTTGCATGTGGGCGGAATTTTAATATCCGAGAAATCCATTTACCATTATTCGGCTTTGGATTTACCCCCGAAGGGATTTCCATCGGTGCAATTCAGCATGTTGGAAGCGGAAGATTTGGGATTGGCCAAATTTGATATTTTAAGTCAGCGTGGACTCGGACATATCAAAGATGCCGTAATTTATATCAAGCAAAATCAAGGCGTTGAAGTAGATGCCCATCAAATTCAACACTTCAAAGACGATCCCAAGATTGCCCGCATGATTGCGCATGGCAACACGATGGGCTGTTTTTATGTGGAGAGTCCAGCCATGCGACAATTACTGCGTAAACTGCGTTGTAAAGATTACTTGACCCTCGTGGCGGCAAGCAGCGTAATCCGCCCTGGAGTAGCCCGTAGCGGCATGATGCGGACCTTTATCGAACGGCATATCGATCCCGAAAAACGTAAAGAAGCCCATCCTACCATGCAGCAAATCATGCCCGAAACCTATGGTATTATGGTATATCAAGAAGATGTGATACGGGTGGCCCATGAATTTGCGGGGTTGGGTTTAGCCGAAAGCGACATTCTACGTAGGGGCATGAGCGGAAAATTCCGATCTCGTGCAGAATTTGAAAAGGTGAAGCAACAGTTTTTCTCTCAAGCTGAAGCAAAAAAACATCCAAAAGCTCTCATTGAAGAAGTTTGGCACCAAATCGAAAGTTTTGCAGGATATAGTTTTGCAAAGGGACACAGCGCTAGTTACGCCGTTGAGAGTTACCAAAGTCTGCACCTAAAAGCCTATTACCCCTTAGAATTTTATACTGCGGTGATTAATAACTTTGGAGGGTTTTACAAGACGGAATTCTATGTTCATGCCGCACGCATGTGCGGTGCCATGATAGAGGCTCCTTGTGTTCATAATAGTGAATCCCTAACGCGAATTCAGCACCGTACTATTTGGCTGGGATTGGGATTAATTCAAAGTTTGGAAGCTCGGCTTATTGAACGTATCGAAAAAAGACGTATCGAGTCCCCTTACGAAGACTTGTACGATTTTAAATTGCGATGTGATCCCGGCTTGGAGCAATTAAAAATATTAATTCTAGTTGGAGCTCTACGTTTTACAGGAAAAAGTCGTAAATCTCTCTTATGGGAAGCGCATTCCCTATACGGAGAAAAAAAAGTCAGCCAGCATAACCTCCCTTTATTCACGGAGAAGCCTAAAGCAGTAAAGCTACCCCCATTAGAAGACGATCCACTTGAAATTGCCATCGACGAACGCGAACTGATTGGATTTTCACTTTGCAGCCCTTTTGAACTTATTGAATTAGATGACATCCCCATTTCCAATATTCGAAGCCGTCAACTTCCGGCATTATTAGGAAAATCTGTCTATATGGAGGGACAATTGGTAACAGTAAAGCCTACCCGAACGGTCGGAGGCAAAGAAATGAACTTTGGTACATGGCTGGACCGCGATGGTTATTTTTTTGATACCGTACATTTTCCTCCCGTGGTCGCGAGATTTCCATTCAAAGGTCGGGGGATTTACCGAGTTTGGGGTAGCGTAATCGAAGACTTTGGCGTATTGGCTATCGAAATCGTAAAAATGGAAAAATTACCATTACGCAAAGACCCAAGAGTACATTAAACAAAAGAGCTGAGCATGTACTCCAAACATATAACAGTATCTGCAACCAAATATACATTTGAATAATAGCTGTCAGAATCAAGTTAGATATCTAAGTTTAATTCCAAATTTTTCATCCCAACTCACAAAACATATAAACCCGTCTCGATGTGAATAAAAGTTTCCAACCTAAATCGGGTTAAACGGAGTATTTTTCTTTGTTTTGTGAGGGAATGAAAACAACAATCCGTCTCAGTCATTTTAAGAATTTGGCGCGTCCCATGAAATCATGGAAATATTGGGCGTTCATAGGATTGTTTGTTTCAAAAACACTACTTTTCGCGCAATTTCAATATCCTAGCATAAAGCAAAGTCAAACTTGGGCTGATAGTATAATTAGCAGGATGAGTTTTGAGAAAATGATTGCCCAAAAACTTATGGTTCCCGTTTGGACGCGGGATCCCCAAATAAATTTGGAATCGCTTGAAGCCGTTGAAAAATACCAAGTGGGTGGATTGATTTTCTTTCAGGGAACAGCGCAAACGCATAACATGGCGTTAAACTTTTACCAACAACAATCTGAAGTTCCTCTTTTAATCGGAATGGATGCCGAATGGGGACCCGCGATGCGATTGGACCATATTCCAAAATACCCATATCCTTTGAGCATTGGGGCAACCCAAAACGAAGAATATGCTTATGAAATAGGCCGTTCTCAAGGACGCATGCTACGGTCATTGGGCGTTCACATAAATTTCGCTCCAGTGGTCGATTTAAACTCCAATCCTAATAATCCCATAATAGGATTTCGAAGTTTCGGAGAAGACCCTTTATCCGTAGGGCCATTGGCAACGGCGTTTCATAAAGGCTTAGAAGCATCTGGGGTTTGGGCTTGTGCAAAACATTTCCCAGGACATGGAAATACGATCGCCGATTCACACAAAGAATTACCCCTTGTTAGTCACGATAAAAAGTCCTTAAAAAAAGAATTAGCGCCTTTTGAAGACCTTATCGAGGCGGAAGTTAAAAGCATCATGGTAGCACATTTAAAGATTCCGTTTTTGGATGACCGGGAAAACATGCCTTCCTCCTTATCAAGAGCCGTGGTTTATGATTTATTGCGCAAGAAAATGGAATTTAAGGGACTGATTATTACCGATGCGATGAATATGAAAGGGGTTAGTGCCCATTTCGCATCGGATGATGCCGTATTAAAGGCAATTCAAGCCGGAAATGATATTCTTTGTTTTATTGACAACGTGCCCGAGGTGATGAGTAAATGCAGAATTTGGTTAGATTCCTCTTGGGTTGATTCAATTGAAATTGCTGAATCCGTGCGACGCATTTTAATTGCCAAACACCAATTAGGACTTACCCATAATTTGGATGTTACCAATATTCAAACCGAATTAAAGACCGAATACCGCCGATTCATTCGTCAAACCAGCCCGGTACCGGCCACGCCATACTTAAATTTCGACGAACAATTTGAAGCCGAAATAGAAGCCGCAAGCCCCCATATTTGTCTTATTTCAGAAAATAAAACGCATTCTCTTCCGTGGAGGCCCCACCAACAAGGTATATTGAATGTGGTGATTTTTGGCGAAAGCATGCCGGAAATTTTATATCAGCGCTTGATACATTATCAACAAATAAGAATTGTTTGGGCCCAAAATTTCAATAATGCGGATACACTTTTGAGCCATCTCGATTCACTTGGTGGAAGGAACTTTTTTTTCAATTCGGCCCAACGTATGTGGGGAAGTCAATCACGCCTTTTACCCCCTTTACTAAAGTCGATATTAGACAAATATGCCCTAGCTCAACCGGCAGTATTTATTCATACGGGAAATGTTTATGCCCTTCAAGAACTTCGAACTACTGTGCCGGTTATTTTAGGCATGGAAACCGGTGAGTCCTACTTAATTGCGGCAATCGACGGGTTATTCGGGCATCGCTCCATCCATGGAAAATTACCCGTCGCAATCGATAGTTTTTGGACTACAGAAAAGGCCCAAATCACGAAGGCTTTCCACACTCCATTGCTGTGGGCAGATTCGGAATTTTTAGGATTCGATTGTGATGAGGAAAGTTCTTTGAATGGAATTATGGATTCCATGATAATTAACGGAGCTACTCAAACGGCCCAACTGCTTGTACTGAAAAATGGCCAAATTGTTTATAATCTATCGAGAGGTAAATTACCCGATGCCAACACCCCAGTAGGTATACACAGTGTTTACGATGTTGCGAGCATAACAAAAATTGCGGCTACCACCCTCGCCGTTATGCACCTATACGAAAAAGAGGAATTAAATATTGAAAAACCTATTAAAACGTATTGGCCAGAGGCTTCTGATTATGCTTGGGGTGATGTAAAATTGCAAGACTTCCTTTTACACCGATCTGGACTACCTCCTTACTTACCCTTATATCGAGAACTACAAGACCAAATGGTTTCGATTCGAACCGATTCTGCTTTAACTCCAAGTAATAATGATATTTTATGGGGCGACGACTACTATTTACCCGGTTCATTTAAAGACACCGTTTGGTCTTGGATCGTGAAGACTTCCCCCAAAAAGAAAAAACGCAAACACGATCCACAACCCTACATTTACTCGGATTTAAACGCGATAATTCTGGGGAAATTTATCGAATATCGGAGTCATACCACTCTTGAAAAAATTTGTGATTCCTTGTTTTACAGGCCTATGGGATTGCATAGGACAGGGTTTGCACCTCGAAGTAAGAAACTAGAATTATGGACGCTTCCAACACAAATTGACACGATAACAAATCGAGGATTGATTTGGGGACAAACACACGATCCTTCAGCCACGTTTTTAGGAGGATCGGCTGGGAATGCAGGTCTTTTCACAAGCGCGCATGATTTATCGAGATTAATGTTGATGTTAACACAAGGCGGAATAATCGACGGGGTAAGATACTTTGATAAATCCACTATCGATAAATTCACCTCCACCGTAAATTATGCGAATAATCACCGTGGGTTGGGCTTTGATAAACCCAATGGATATCCCGATCGACTAAAAAATACCGAGTTAAAAGGAAGTAATCTTTTCGATGCAGCTCCAGAGGGGATATTTGGGCATGCCGGTTTTACCGGAACTTGGGCCTGGGGCGACGCCAATAATCAATTGGTTTTTATATTCTTGAGCAATCGAACTTTCCCTAGCGACACACAAAATAAGTTAGCAAAAGATGGTTATCGCGGCAAGCTTATGGAAATCGTTTATCGGTCTTTAAAAGCCGACAATTGAGCGCAATAATCACGTAAATATCAACCATTTTCGCTATATTTGCGGATTCTATGTATTGGGTGAGAAATGTAATGACGTATTTATTGATAGCCGCCGTTGGGGTATCCTGCGGTGAATATCAACGAATATATAAGAAAGGTACAGCCGCCCAGAAACAATCAAAAGCTATGGAATTGTACGGCAAAAAAGAATTTGCCAAATCGGTACAACTACTAGAGCAATTGAGAGATATGTATAAAGTACGTGATAGCCTTGAAAACATTTATTACCACATGGCGATGTCGTATTACCACCTCAAAGATTATCCATATGCCTCCTTGTTTTTCAAGGATTATACAGAGAACTTCACTCAAGCCGACCGGGTAATCGAATGTGCCTACATGGCCTTGTATTGTGATGTATTAGCAATCGGACCTGCGGATTTAGATCAAGCCGATACAAAAAAGGTAATTGAAGCCTTACAAATGTTCACCAACTATTATCCCGATTCTGAATATGCCCAAAAATGCAACGACCATATTGACAATTTGCGGGAAAAGCTTCAGCGAAAAGAGTTCGAGATGGTAGAACAATATTACCGAATGGGCGAATTCAAATCGGCGGCGGTGGCGGCTAAAAATACCGTGAAGTTATATCCCGATATGAACCAACGTGAAACATTGGAGTGGATCGCCGTAGATGCCCAATTCCAATATGCGGAAAACAGCGTAAAATCCAAACGTTTGGAGCGGTTTCAAATGGTTCTTGAAAATATCCAAGATTACCTTTACACCCACTCGAAAGACAGTTCGCATTATGCGGATGTAAATAAAATTAAAGAATTGACCCAAAAACGTATCAAAGAAATAGAAGCAATTTTATGAGCATAAAAGACCATACCTCAGCAGAAACCCGGAACCTAAAAAATCTTGAGAAAGAAACCCAAAACATTTATTTGTCAGCGGTTATCATTTCTAAGCGCGCCGATCAAATCGCTGAAAAGCAAAAAGAGGAGCTTAAAAATCGTTTAGAACCTTTTGCTCAAGACAGCGACAACCTTGAAGAAGTTCAAGAAAATCGCGAGCAAATCGAAATCTCCTTGATGTACGAGCGTCAGCCGAAACCAACCTTAATGGCAACGTCTGAATTCGCAGAAAACAAAACCTATTGGAGAATTCCGGACGCACCGGACCATGCTTAAAAACAAGCGAATTCTTTTAGGAATTAGTGGTGGTATCGCGGCGTATAAAACGCCCGAATTGGTACGACTATTTAAAAAATCTGGTGCAGAGGTACAAGTTGTTTGTACCCCTAGTGCCTTACAATTTGTAACCCTTAAAACGCTTTCTGTAGTTTCTGAAAGGCCCGCACTAGTCGATTTTTTTGACGAGGAAACGGGCTCTTGGAATCACCACGTCAATCTTGGTCTGTGGGCTGATGCCATGGTAATCGCACCATGCGGATCCAATACGCTTTCCAAAATAGTCAGCGGACAATGTGATAATTTGTTGCTTACAACTTACCTTTCGGCTAGATGCCCGGTTTGGGTTGCCCCTGCAATGGATCTTGATATGTACATGCATCCATCTGTTCAGGAACACCTTCAAACTATACAAAACCGAGGATTACACCTAATCGATGCTGAAATTGGTCCACTCGCGAGTGGTTTAGAAGGCAAGGGACGCATGGCCGAGCCTGAACATATCGTTCAAGCTCTTAACCAATTCTTTGAAGTACCCAATAACGGTTGGAAAAATAAAAAAGTACTGGTTACCGCAGGACCTACATTTGAAGCAATTGATCCTGTGAGGTTTATTGGAAACCGAAGCAGTGGACTAATGGGTATCGAAATCGTTAAGGCGCTGTCTGAAAAAGGGGCTGAAGTACATTTAGTGATGGGTCCTTCTTCTTTACCGGTCCCAGAAGGAATAGAAACGGTGCATGTTGAGAGTGCTCAAGAAATGTTAGAAGCTTGTCAAACTTTGTTTCCTAAATGCGATGTAGGGATTTTTTCTGCGGCCGTATCGGACTATCGAGTGGAAGAAGTACATCTGGAAAAAGTTAAAAAAACAAACGAAAACTGGACTCTAAATTTGATTAAAAATCCAGACATTCTAAAAACACTTTCTTTAACTCGTCTACCACATCAAAAGTGCATCGGATTTGCATTGGAAACACACAATTCTGAAGAATATGCCAAACGCAAATTAGAAGAAAAACAATTAGATGCCATTGTGTTAAATGAGGTTGGAGAAAACAGTGGCTTCCAAAGCAAAAATAATAGTGTCAAAATTTTTACAAAAAACAATCAACAATTTGCGAGTGATGTGCGTTCTAAATGCGATATTGCGAATATACTTTTAGAGAAATTAGATGATTGGAAAATTTTGGAATAACGCACTTCTAGGAATTTTGCTTTTGGCAAGTTCCCTGCCCGCTTCACTATTTTCTCAAGAAATAAATGCTACAGTTCAAGTAGTCGCTCCGCGGGTGCAGATTGCAAACAAAGACATTCTTGTTACCCTTCAAAATAGTTTACAGCAGTTCATTAATAACCGCAAATGGACAGAAGAGAATATTACTGCTGCGGAAAAGGTCAACATGACTCTATTTATAAATATAGATGCATGGGACAACGATAAATTCCAAGGAACTTCACAATTACAGGTGACCCGTCCCGTTTACGGATCAAATTATAAAACTACCGTAATGCAATTCAATGATGAAGACGTTGGATTTAATTACCGAGAATTTGAAAACTTAGAGTTTCAAGAAAACATGAACATGAACGACCTAACAACATTAATGGCGTTTTATGTGTATATCGCTCTTGGTGTTGAACACGATAGTTACGGAGTATTAGGAGGCGATAAATACTTTGCCAAGGCCCAAAATTTGGTAAATCTTATGACAAACAAGCCAGGTTGGAACCAAGGCGACGGAAAAGGATTCCGAAATCGTTTCTACCTAGCCGAAAATTTAAACAGCCCTAGATTCAAGGAATTCCGCGAATTAAACTACCAATATCACCGTCAAGGGTTAGATCAATTTTACGAGGATCCTATTAAAGGCAGAAAAAATATTACTGAGTCATTGCAAACAATTTCACAAACCGCACAGACGAACCGAAACAGTTTGTTACAAAAATTGTTCTTTACTACAAAATGGCCGGAAATAGTTGAAATTTACAAAGAAGGGACTACAGCAGAAAAAACTATTATAGTTAGACTTTTAAAAGAATTAGATCCTACCAATATCCAACGATACGAAAAGATAAAGTCATGATTGTAAGAACAGAAACTATCGACCAAAGAATTGAAACCTATATTAACGATTATCAACCAGATAAAATCGTGGTCGTGGTTTCTGAAACCTCAGAAAAGCTATGTCTTCCTAAACTTCAGATTTATAAAAAAATCGATAATATTATATACCACCTGCCCGACGGAGATGAAGCAAAAAAAATAACTTATTGCGAAGACTTTTGGGAAAGTTTGTTACGCGAAAATGTAACTCGTAAAAGTTTGATTATCGCTGTTGGCGGAGGTGCCGTTTTAGACTTTGCCGGTTTTTGTGCATCCGTTTACATGAGAGGTCTCCCTTGTATTTATGTTCCCACCACCCTCCTTTCCATGGTTGATGGTTCCGAGGGAGGTAAAACAGGGATCAATTTGTACGGCACCAAAAATGTTATTGGTACGTTTACCGACCCTGTAGCCATCATGCGTAATGTTGATTTTCTTTCTACCCTAAATGAATGTGAATTGCTTTCAGGATGGGCCGAAATTATCAAACATGCCCTGCTCACTGGTGGGAATTTAATGGAATTGGTGAAGAAAGGTATGCCCCTATCGAGCGATATTGAGGCATGGATGAATATTATCCGCGAAAACGTGATTTTCAAAAAAGGTATTGTCGCTGAAGATTTTAAGGAAAAAGGACAAAGAAAATTATTAAATCTAGGTCATACACTCGGTCATGGAATTGAAGCCATACACTTCGAAGATCCAAAAATCAACCACGGTATTTCCATTGCATGTGGCTTATATTGGGAGAGTTTATTGGGGTATGAAATGGGGTTCACAAATAAAGAAACCTTCGATTTAGTAAGTTCATTGGTTTTCCCCTTGTTCCCTAAAATCGGTTGGAACGAAATGGAAGTTGAACCGATGACCAACTTACTGATGCACGATAAGAAAAACCATAACGGTAAAATCCAATTAAGTCTTTTAAAATCTGTTGGTGAAGCATCGTACGATATCGAAATATCCGAAACCGAAATCAACGAATATCTGACAAAATACGCCATGGCGGTGCATGAATCAAACGATTAAATACACCCAAAACGATTCACAATCACCTATTAAGGTGAATTTACCTCGGTCCAAAAGCCTATCTCATAGACACCTTTTCCTCCGACATTTACACGATGTAAATACCGAAATTACCGGTATTTCAAATTCTCGGGATACACGGATTTTCATAAACGCCATTTCGAATAACAGTGCCGTTGTCGATTTTCTTGATGCCGGTACGCCCTCTCGTTTTGCATTGGTCTATTTCTCGGTTACCAATCAACCCAAAACTCTTACCGGTAACGATAGTTTGAAAAATAGATCTATCTCAGATTTGGTTACCACTTTATGCCAACAAGGCGCTCGAATTGAATACCTCGACAAAACAGGCTACTTCCCGGTTACCATTCATCGTGGTATAACCAATCCCAAAATGGTGTGGGAAATCACCACCCAAGAAAGCAGTCAATTTGTATCGGCACTTATGCTAGGCGCTACGGCATTCAAACCGATTCCGAAAATTCGTGTAAATGACTTAAAGCACAGTTGGTCGTATATTAACTTGAGTGCAGATGTTTTAAAAGCATGGGGATTCCCTGTGAATATCAACGACAACGAAATCTCTATCGGGGGAAGCCTAAGAACGCCTGAATCAATCGATATAGAGATTGACTGGGGTAGCGCCAGTTTTGTTTACCTTTTGGCGATTTTTACAAAAAAAACATTCAGAATTATTGGCGCAAATCGCAAATCATGTCAAGCTGATTATCAAGCAGTAGTTGCTTTCGATTCACTAGGGGTAAAAACACAATTCGTAAATAACGATGCAATTATTACCTACCAAAAAGTTCAAAATCCCCCTGTAGAAATCGATGGTTCCGATTGTATTGATTTAATCCCTGCGCTAGCCTCCGCCTATGCGTATTTACAAAAGGACATTGCTTTTAAGGGGATCGAAAAATTGGCAGTTAAGGAAAGCAATCGACTCGAACGAATTGAGTTCCATTTACGCCAATTGGGATTTTCATGGCAAGAATTGTCCGGAAAGTACATCTTGACCAATAATTCAAACAAATATCCCGAACAATTTAATATTTACACCCATTACGACCATCGTATTGCCATGGCATTTGCTCCCTGGGCTAGTATTATTAATACTGTTAATATAGATGATACAACCTGCACTGAAAAAAGCTTTCCAGAATATTGGGAACTTCTGAAATTGTGTAATTTTGAATTACTTCCCCATTAACCAACAATCGTGAGCGCAAATTCCATAGGAAAAAATATAGTACTAACCAGTTTCGGTGAAAGTCACGGTCCATTCGTTGGCGCCGTATTAGATGGATTCCCATCGGGATTTACAATTGACTTGAACGCAATAAACCGTCAATTGCAGCGCCGACGACCAGGACAAAGTGCATTAACTACTTCTAGAAATGAAGCCGATGAAGTACAAATTATTTCCGGCTTATTTGAAGAAAAGACCTTGGGAACGCCTATAACCTTCTTAATTCCCAATACCGATCAAAAACCAGCGGATTATAATGCGTTAAAAGATATTTACCGACCCGGTCATGCCGATGCATTGTGGGATTTAAAAATGGGGCATCGAGATTATCGCGGTGGAGGTCGTAGCAGCGCTCGCATTACAGCTGGCTGGGTAGCGGCAGGAGCTCTTGCCGAACAATATCTGGGAAAAATAAACGATAAACCTATTAATATCTGCGCTTGGGTTCAACAAATTCATACCATAGAATCTAATATACCCAATAACGTTACACGCTCTAATGTAGACGAATCCCCTGTAAGATGTCCGGATTTACAAACATCTAAGAAGATGGAACAGGCTATTTTAGATGCCAAAGAAAATGGAGATAGTTTAGGCGGAATTATTCGTTGTCGAATAAGCGGTGTTCCTGCGGGCACCGGCGAACCTGTTTTTCGAAAACTACAGGCGCATATTTCCCAATACATGTTAAACCTTAATGCTGTTAAAGGAATTTATTTCGGAATAGACAATCGCACACACGAGCGTTTAGGTTCGGAAAACAACGATTCATGGAAGACCAAAGACGGCGCATTAGGAACGGAGAGCAATCGTGCAGGTGGAATTGTAGGCGGGATGGCAACTGGCGAAGAGATTACCTTTGAATTATACTTTAAGCCTACTTCCACAATTAAAAAAGCACAACGCACAATTAACCGAGAAGGCGAAAATGTAATTTTGGAAGTTGAAGGTCGACACGATCCTTGCGTCTTACCTAGAGCCGTTCCAATTGTAGAATCTTTGGCCGCCTTAGCTATCATGGATCTCTTAATGGATAATTAAAATGGGTCTTGCCAAGTCCCATAAATAAGTATTGACTTAAA
Organism: Bacteroidia bacterium; assembly: GCA_023268875.1. GTDB lineage: Bacteria > Bacteroidota > Bacteroidia > NS11-12g > UBA955 > VMCP01. Next base: position 279 of record JALRKL010000085.1, on the reverse strand, counting down.
CGGTACAGTTATAATCCCCAACTTCGAATCACCTAGCATTTTTAACCCTATCGCATAATTCATAATTCACAACTCATAATTCACAACTCCATAATTCGCAACTCATAATTCACAACTCATAATTCACAACTCATAATTCACAACTCATAATTCATAACTCATAATTCATAATTCACAACTCATAATTCACAAATCCATAATTCACAACTCATAATTCACAACTCATAATTCACAATGACCCGCACTGAAATACTCGAACAATTTTCAAAACTACTAGAT
>JALRKL010000061.1 GCA_023268875.1 Bacteroidia bacterium | reverse complement strand
AATAGATCCAGGTCTTTTAATCAGTGACTCTAATATTAAAAATTCAGTTGAAGTTAGGTTTATAATCTTATCCTTCCATTTACAAATAAATGTTTCCCTATTCAGTTCAAGATACTTTAAGTTTGTGACATCTTTATGTTCTTTTTTATTCACCCAATAGATAGGGGTATTTCTAAATAAAATCAACTTATTACTACTACTTTAATTCCAAATTGAATTAATAGCAACGCGTTTATTGTTCGATTAGTAGCTGTCTTTATCGTTTTATTCAATTCGATAGAAAAACTTATTAATATATTCGAGATATGATTCAAAATCACGAAATCGACTATTTTCTTCACGGTGAAGAAATGCAATGTGTTGAGATCGAACTCGATCCACACGAAACCGTAATAGCAGAAGCAGGAAGCTTCATGTATATGGACAACGGTATCGAAATGCAGACCATATTTGGCGATGGTTCGCAATCTAATGCCGGACTTTTTGGAAAAATACTTGGAGCAGGCAAACGCCTTCTAACTGGCGAAAGTTTATTTATGACTGCCTTTACCAATTTTGGACAAGGAAAGAAAAGAGTAAGTTTTGCTGCACCCTATGCAGGCAAAATTGTACCCTTGAACCTTGCACATCTCGGCGGAAAAATAATCTGTCAAAAAGATGCCTTCCTGTGCGCGGCTAAAGGCGTACAAGTAGGAATTGAATTCCAACGAAAATTAGGCACCGGCTTGTTTGGAGGAGAGGGCTTTATAATGCAAAAACTCGAAGGAGATGGGATGGCATTCATGCATGCAGGCGGGTATATAATAGAAAAAGACCTTAAACCAGGAGAAAGTTTCCGAATTGATACCGGTTGTATTGTTGGATTTACCGGCACCGTAGATTACGATATACAATTTGTAAAAGGAGTGAAAAATGCCATTTTCGGCGGAGAAGGATTATTCTTCGCGGTTTTGAGCGGACCTGGTAAAGTATGGATGCAAAGTTTGCCTGTAAGCCGATTGGCAAGCCGCATTTTATCTTATGCGCAACCTGGAGGAACTAGAAAAGGAGAAGGAAGTATATTGGGCGGTATTGGCAACCTCCTAGACGGAGATGGTTATTAGAACCAATAGGCCATTTTAAGTGCTAACGAACGACCTGCAAAGCCCCATGTTTCTGACTGGGGCTTTAACATTAGTGCTGTTCTATCCCAGTTTTGAGCAAATACAATAAAGATATCGCTCATGGGTCTGTAACGCCACTGAAAACGCACGTTTACATTCATTAATCTGTTTTGTGCATTCAATTGCCAATATCCTATTAAATAAGTTGTGGTTGAAAAACTATAATCGGCTTTTAACCCAATTAAATCAATTTTATAACGACCAGAATCTCCAAAATCAATATCGATATGTCTGAGATTTCCGCTTAAGTATAAGCGAGGTATTCTGCGATTGCCCAAACCCGGAACACGCCATGAAATTTCTGTTGTATATTCTTGCTTGTACCCAATAAAATACGAACCCAAATCTATGTTGCCACTTACAGCAAAGGGTTTTCTGTTATTTGTTGATACACTGGCTTTCGCACCATACATATGATGCTGACCGGTTAAATAACCTCCGCCAGGCATATTTACTGGGGCAAAAGGCAAAAACAATCGGAAATACTGATGATAACCGGCGAATGAAATTCTCGTGCTGTTTTGGAAATTTAGCTCGCCCTTGACGTCTGAAAAAGACTCTGTAGGCACCCAAGCACTATCATAATAGGAAGAGTTATAAACGTGAATCGCCAGGTTATTTATTGTTTTATTATTCGATGGATAAAAAATGCGCTTAACCATGGGTTCTAAACGCCAATAATCCCATTTTACGACACGACCTGTGGAGGGATCAAAATTATCAACTCTGGGCACAAATCCGGTTCGTGCATTGAATAAGCGGCTCACATATTCGTGATTCCACATAATATTCCAATCAAGGGTTTTATACATTAACCATGTGGCATGAGCAAAGCCGCGGTTTGCACTCAAACCAGGATAATGAGACTTTTGGATAAAAGCTTTCCCTGCCCAACGGTTATCTGGAGTGAGTAAGTTAAATTCTGTACCCAAAACGGTATTGAAATCTCGCTTGATACCTCCTAAACGCTCATCGTGCACCGCAATTATGCCAATATTTGAGGCCTGCCATACTTTTCTTTGCAAAGCCAGAACACTATAATTTATATGCGATATGGATTCCAATCCACGGGCTTCCGTGCTCACATTCATCAATCCCAAACGCCAATTATTTCCGTATTTACCCGAAACGCGCAAACCGTATTGTATGGGAATGTTGGTTCTATCCGGTGCCAATCCTATTCTTCTCGAGAAGAATGGACGTATCTGCCGAAAACCGAAATTGGCAAATAAATCGCTGTTTTCGATGAAAAACTGCCTTCTTTCCGGAAAAAACAAAGAAAAACGAGTCAAATTGACTTGTTGTTGATCTACATCCACTTGGGCAAAGTCCGGATTCAAAGTAGCATCTAAATTTAAGCTTTGCGATAAAGCCCACTTTGCATCAAATCCTACACGAGGTTGTTGTTCTATCGGTCCTGCCGATTTAACTTGGATTGAGTTATTGCTGATATATGGAACCAAGACTCCATTAAAAAACTTCTTATTTAATGGTTTGCGCCATTCTAATGTGTCTATAAATACCAAAGTACTGATATTGAAATTACGCGGAACCTTATGAAAATTGGAGATTTCATTGTTCTTTAAATCAATTCGTGCCACATTCACTCCCCATTTTTCGGCACCCGGTACGAATCGGATACTGGCCAAAGGAATAGCCATTTCCGCGTACCAAAACGAATCGGTAATAGATGTTTCTGAGAACCACACTTGATCCCAAGCCGTACTAACCCCAAAAACACCCCCATTCTCAATTGCCCCTTCCCGTTGGGCATTATATGGCGTAACTCCGAAAGAAAACCCGTTTTGACCGTCTAAAAAAGGCGAGAGACTTAACACCACCGCATCGTGTGAATTAACCGAGAAATCCCTTTTTAAGTTATTTACTACAAATGGTTTTTGAGGATTGCGATTATCGCATCGCATTGCGGCGTAGATAAACTTGTCATCGTGGCATAAACTAAACCAAGTTTTACTCTTCGATTGTGAGGTATCATAAGGGTAATACTGTTGAAAGTTTCCCGAAAAATTAGACACCTGCCATATGGAATCGTTTAAGATCCCATCAATTTTCACTTTTGATTGTGTCTCTATTATTTCTACCTTTTGATATTCCGGGTAATCGTTTTGAAAATGCGGAATTTGGGCGCTTACTGTGAATTCAGTTCCCAAAAAGAAAATCCCAAATAAAATCTGATTCAGAACCCTACTCCTAATCATCGGTCTTTGCTCGCTGCCTTTTCTGTGCCAACGACATGGCGTCAATTTTTTGATAATACTTCTTTTTACTAGCAGGAACATAAAACTTCAAGCGCTTTCCTGCAATTAGAAACATTTTAGAATTCAGATTGTTCCATCGGCGAATTTCCGGTACCGTACAATCAAAAACATCGGTTATGGTATAAAGAGCATCGCCCCGTTTTATTTTATAATAGACCCAAACTTTTTCATCGCGGGGTTCAATTAACTCGGGAACTTCAGCGCCTTGTTTAGGTTCTACAACCACTACGGTATCGCCATCAAAAACTTGAGTAAGCGTATCGTATGTAAGTTCCATCTCGGGTGCCCCATTTAACCAAACTGAAATAGAATCACGGGCCGTATTATAACGTTCTGCTGCAGCAATCGGCAAATAAAATGTAAAGGGCGTTCCCATATAAGGAATCAAATCTGTACGTAAACCTGGATTATACTCCCGCATTTGGGCAATGCCAATATTGAATTTTGTATCAAATAGTGAAAATGGAATTGGTTGTTCGATACCTTGAACTTGTGTTAGGGCGACAGAGGTATTATATGCCACCGGATTTTCTGCTTCTAGCCACTCAGAAATAGCCACAGTCGTAGCTAAAAACTGTATAATCGGAATACGCTCTTCGGGTTCTAATTCTTTGTAAATAGAATCAAAATCAAGCGTTTTAGTGGCATGAATAACTTGGTTGAAGCGGGCTGGACCCACACTGTAGGCAGTAACACTTTTCAGCCAGTCTTGGTAAATATTCTGCAAATCGCTCAAATATTTGCACGAGGCCGCTGTGGCTTTTTGGGCATCGTGGCGCTCGTCGTATAGGGCGGTTTGTAAAAGACCGTATTTTTTACCCATTAAATAGGGCAAGGGCCACATTCCGGCAAATCCAGATTCATTTCGAAAACGCGGCTCAAATCCAGTATTTGCTGCTGGAATAAAACCTACGAACCAAGGCAATTTCTGACTCCTGCGTTGGGCCTCAATTAATTCTTGATATTTTAAATACCTGCCCGCTAAAATAGCCGTAGTACCATTATGGTTTTCAAGACGTTCTGAAATTTCCTTATACAGTTCGGGAGCCCTAAACTTCGGCAAACCCCGAGATTCGTATTTATCTAATAATTTGGAAATAGCCGCCGTATCTGCCGCGTTCAAGGAACTCACGAGGCCTAAAATCAGGAACAAAAGTCCCCGAGAAATTCGTTTTGTTAAATTCATTAAGAAACGGCCCTTTCGATAAGCTTGGACAAATCGTATAGATCGTTTTCCGATTTACGAGGGGTCATAATTTGCACCCCAATTGGCAAACCGTTTGTTGTTGCACCACAGGGAACTGATATTGCCGGATTACCGGCTAAATTTGCTTGAACGGTAAATAAATCCGCTAGGTACATACTTACGGGGTCTTTACTTTTTTCACCTATTTTGAATGCTGCGGTACTTGTTGTTGGCAATAACATGGCATCGTTACGCGATAAAATCGCATCAGTCTCATTTTGTATGATACGTCTTACTTTCTGTGCCTGCTCATAATAAGCGTCGTAATGATCACTCGATAAAACGAAAGTACCCAACATAATTCGACGCTTTACTTCTGGCCCAAACCCCTCGGTTCTAGATAACGTGTATGTACTTTCTAAGTCACTCGCATTATTACTGCGGTATCCGTACATCATCCCAGAATAACGAGATAAATTACTACTCGCTTCGGCGGTCGTTAAGACGTAATAAGCAGGAACCATTTGGTCTAACAAGGGAAAGTCAAACCATTCAATTGTATGACCGTCGGCTTCTAATTTTGTAATAAGTGTTTGGAAGGAGGTACGCACCTCTTCATCTATTCCCGGGTGTTCTACCGCTTGTTTCATAACGGCAAAACGCTGTGTTTCTCTTGGTTTTGGATCCCATGTTGGCAATGCAGCCTCCTGAATCGCCGTTGCATCATGAGCGTCTTTACCCGACATTATTTCCGTTAGTAGGGCTATGTCCTCAATACTATGGGCGAATGGACCTATTTGATCAAAACTGGAAGCATACGCCAGCAATCCCCAACGAGATATTCTTCCATAAGTTGGTTTGAGACCGTAGATTCCATTGAATGCAGCCGGTTGGCGAATAGATCCACCGGTATCGGAACCCAACGAACAATGACACATTCCGGCAGCAACTGCTACAGCACTACCACCACTGCTGCCTCCGGGCACTCTTGTCTCATCAAAAGGATTCTTCACAGCTCCAAATGCGCTGTTTTCATTAGACGCTCCCATCGCAAATTCATCACAATTGGTTCTTCCAATAAAAATAGCATCTTCCGCTGCTAAACGCTCCACGGCTGTACCGGTGTAAAGGGCTTCAAAATTTTCTAAAATTTTGGAGGAAGCACTAACCTTATGGCCTGTGTAACTAAGATTGTCTTTTAGCGCAATTACAACACCCGCCAACTTGCCGTAAGTACCGGTGGCTATTTTAGCATCAAGGGCTTGCGCCTTTTGCATTGCCTCTTCTTCCCAAACCTCTAAAAAGGCATTTAAATGTGCCTTTTCATTAATTTGTTGTAAGTAATGACCCACCAACTCCACACAGGTAATTTTACCCGCATTAAGATCGGCCTGAATATCGGTTATTCGGCGATACGCTTTCAATTTTCTTTACTGCTAGATGAAGTCTCGTCGTCATTCATTCCTTTGCGAATTTCTTCGCGCATGCCGTCTTTTGCATTGTTGAATTCACGGATTCCCTTACCCATTCCACGCATTAATTCAGGAATTTTCTTTCCACCAAACAGCAATAATACGATCAAAGCAATAACGATCAACTCGCTAGGCCCCATAGAACCTAAAAATAGCAATGTGTTCAATACAACGTTCATAATTCTTACAAAGATAGGTATAAAACGGGAAGGATATTAGGACTATGAATCGGCTTTCGCCCAAGCACCTTTATCGTTTTGATTGAATTGCCAAGGTGCTCCATTATTCTCCATATTGGTAAACATCCCGTTCAATTCTGAAGGAGCTGCACTTTGTTCCATAACCAAATACTGGCGCATCTGCATGATAATATCCACCGGATTAATATTCACCGGACAGGCATCGGCACAAGCATTACAGGTGGTACACGCCCAAAGTTCTTCAGAACTAATGTAGGAATGCAAGTTTTTTCCATCGTCAGGCATTTCCTTTGCCCCCGACTGATTGATGGCCTTTCCAACCTCTTCTAAACGATCTCGGGTGTCCATCATAACCTTCCGTGGACTTAATAGTTTGCCTGTGATATTTGCCGGACAAACACTGCTACAACGTCCGCATTCGGTGCATGTGTATGCATCCATTAAGTTTTTCCAAGTCAAATCATTCACATCCTTAGCACCAAAACCCGCTGGGGGTTCATAACCTTCCGGAACGGCCCCACTTGGATCCATCATTAATTTCACCTCGGTAGTAACCGATTGCATATTATCGAAAGCGCCCTTTGGCTTTAGAGAAGAAAAATAAACATTTGGGAAAGCCATGATTATATGCCAATGTTTTGAAAAAGGTAAATAATTCAAAAACAGAAGAATTCCCACAAAATGAAACCACCAAAAAGAACGCTCCAAAAGATGTAATGCGCTGTTAGACATTCCATCATATAAAGGTACGAACCAAGAGCTAACCGGAAATGAACCATGGGCGGCCATTTCGCCTCGTGCCTGTAACACTTGCTCAGCGGCATTCATTTGCAACAATGCACCCATCAATACGATTTCTACAAATAATATGATGGTGGCATCTTTTGTAGGCCACCCTTTCATTTCCCGCATAGTAAAGCGGGGTATTTTTTGAACATAGCGCCTAAACAAGAAAACGACACAGGCAATCAAAACGCCTAATGCCAACCATTCAAAAAAGGCTATTGCCGCATTGTAAATTCCACCTAAAGGTCCCGCAAATACCCTATGTGTGCCGAATAAGCCATCAATTAGTATTTCCAGAACTTCAATATTTATAAGTACAAAGCCTACATAAATTAATATATGAAAGAAACCGGCAACTGGACGACGCACCATTTTGCTCTGTCCTAGTGCCACTAATAAAGTCTGCTTGATTCGTTCCTTGGGCTGATCCGAGATATCTATATCCCTGCCTAGTTTAATGTTCCGACGAATTTGCAAAACGCTTCTGCGGAAAAATTCTATGCCCGTTGCCAAGCACAATAAAAACACCAATTGTTGAATCCACTGCATCGAAGCGAATTTAAAACGAATTGGGGGAAATTCCTTAAAAAATTAATCCTTCAATCAATCCATTACCAACCTAACGGCTTCAAAAACCTCGGCATAATGTCTGGAAACCTGAACGCCTCGCATTCGCAATTGAGAGCGCAAAAATTCTTCATTTGCATACGGCCGATGCGCTTGGCTTTGATATTTCTTCAATGCATTAACCTTAGCCTGAACATGCGGTTCATAAACCACTTCAAATGCACAAGTTTGAAAGTTCAAATTGTTCCAAGGAAGTTCATAACTAAAAATATTCACAAACTTAAACGCTCGTAATGCCTCCTCAGCTATAGTTTTATGGTCTTGATGGATGTCATTTAATGATGGGATCAATACCGTATCAGGCTTGTACGTTTCCCGTAATTCAATTAGAATATCCAATATTTCTTGACGGTGATAGTTAAAGGTTCGCACCTCAAACCGTTTTAAAATTAAATCATTAGATTTTATACCTAACTCGGCCGTGGCTTGCTTTACCTCCTGAATCAATATGTCTTTGGGGAATTGAGGCAATACGCTTTGTTCGCATGCGCTAAATGCCACATAAATAACGCGTTTCCCCTGCTCTATAAATTTAGAAACACTGGCACCGCAACCAAGTTCACCGTCGTCGGTATGAGGTGATAATAAAAGTATCGTTTGTCCTACCATAAGGATTTTATTTCCTCCATTTCGGATTTTCTTTGGCGTATTTTCACTATATCCTTCGGCAATTTAACCTTTACCGACTGATTTAGTGCTTCAATTGAAACAATAAGATAACTATCGTCCCCCGATTTGTAAATTTCTGCTTCCCGACCCTTTAATGGACCATCCAAAACTTCGGCTATATCGCCTACTTCAAATTTCTCGTTTCTATCTATCTCGCTTATACTATATCCAAACTCAACAAATTCGCGAATCAATTCAATTTGTTTATCGGGTACAACTGCGTCTTTTTGATTGTGCCGGATAAACTTAACCACTCCGGGTGTTTGCAGCACGATATCACGCTCTATTTCGTTGGGGTATACAAAAAGATAGCCGTTAAACAAGGGCATATCTACCCACTTTTTACGGTCTTTCCAAAAACGCAAACTGCGATATAAAGGTAAATAATGGGTTACACCAGCTTTGGTTAAATAGGCAGAAACTTTCTTCTCTTGCTTACTGGCCACATAAATAACTTTCCATCGTACCTCTAGTTCCATATGTTTCACTCAAATTTAAAAGCCAACTGGGTTTTTTGCAAAACCGCTAAACAATCATTCATAGTTTGTTCAACAACTTCTTTTGCGCTAATAATACGATTAATTTGTGCACTAACCTGCCCTATTTCCAGCTCCCCTTCTTCCAAATCGCCTTCAAACAGCCCTTTCTTAGCTCTTCCACGACCGAGTAACAAACTTAGATCCTCTTTGCTCGCTCCTCGCGCATATGCATCTTGAACCTTGTTGTAAAAGGAATTCTTTAACAAACGAATCGGCGTTATTTCTTTCAATGTAAGCGAAGTAGCTCCATCGCTGGCTTTTACAATTTCTTGTTTAAAGCCTTCGTGGGCGCTGCTTTCGTATGTAGCAGCAAAACGGCTCCCCATCTGAACGCCTTCTGCACCTAAACACAATACGGCAGCCATAGCAGCACCTCCACTAATTCCTCCTGCTGCTATTACAGGTATTTCCACTTGAGACTTAATAAGCGGAATCAAACACAATGTAGTTGTTTCCTCTCTGCCATTATGACCTCCCGCCTCAAACCCTTCGGCTATCACCGCATCTACACCGGCGGATTCTGCTTTTTTTGCAAATTTTACATTGGCAATTACGTGCATTACAGTGAGCCCATATTCTTTGAACTTTGGGGTGTACGTAGCCGGGTTTCCCGCCGAAGTAATAACTATTGGAACTTTTTCTTCTATTATAATGGCGATATGGGCATCCAAATCTGGATACAACAAAGGCACATTCACCGCAAATGGCTTATCTGTAGCGGCTTTGCATTTACGAATTTGATTCCTAAGAATATCGGGATACATACTTCCAGAACCAATTACTCCTAAACCTCCTGCGTTACTAACCGCCGAGGCCAATTCCCAACCCGAACACCAAATCATACCCCCTTGAATTATGGGGTACTGAATCCGCAGTAGTTTGCATATTCGGGAACGCATTATGCTCCAATTTCGGGCTCTATTACCACACCCATTTGTGAAAATTTATCGATTCGTTGTGAAACTAAAACATCTTTATCAAGCTCTCTTAATGCTTTCAACTCTTTTTTGATCGCTGCTTTTACTGCTTGATAGGCTTCTTCAGGATTATGATGAGCTCCACCGATGGGTTCTTTAATTACTCCATCGACTAATTTATTTTGCACCATATCGCTAGAAGACAATCGCAATGCATCCGCTGCCAGTTCTTTCTTATCCCAAGTGCGCCATAGTATACTGGAACAACTTTCAGGACTGATAACCGAGTACCATGTGTACTCCATCATCAATACTTTGTCGCCTACTCCTATACCTAACGCACCTCCACTAGCTCCTTCACCAATAACAATGCATACAATAGGCACTTCCAACACAGACATTTCCAATAAATTTCGAGCTATTGCCTCGCCTTGACCTCTTTCCTCTGCTTCTAAGCCTGGGCTGGCACCAGGGGTATCGATTAACGTAACAACAGGAACATCAAATTTCTCTGCAAGTTTCATCAATCGGAGGGCTTTTCTATATCCTTCGGGATTCGGCATTCCAAAGTTTCGCAATTGCCTCTGTTTGGTATTACGTCCCTTCTGCTGGCCTATTATCATGACCGGTTTGCCATCGATTTTAGCAAAACCACCCACAATAGCCTTATCGTCTCGGATTTGCCTATCGCCGAACAACTCGACAAAATCGGTACAAATATGCTCGATGTAATCTAATGTATACGGTCTTTCGGGATGCCTACTAATTTGAACTTTCTGCCAACCTGTTAAATTACTGTAAACCGATTTTTGAGCCTCTTTTATTTTTGATTCTATAGTCCGAATCATATCGGACATATCTAACTTTCCTAGTTCGTGCGTCGCTTGCGCTTTCTTTAGCTGTTCATGTAGTTCCTGAACGTCTTTTTCGAAATCAAACCAAAAGGAATTTGCCATAACAATAGTTTTTTAACCGCCCGAAAGCGAAATTATGTAAAATTAAGGATTTCAGTTTATTAAACCCAATCCATTGCCATTGCCATACCTCCAAAGAACGTAGGTAGACCTAGCCAAAATGCTTCAGGTAAAAAAATGGTGAAATAGGTCAATGCGATTCCACTTACAATGCAAAGAGCCCAATATTTCTTGGTATTGCGTTTTTCGTTGCTCATAGTTGTTGCGAAGATAATTACAAAAACCGTTACGCAGTACTAATTTCCTAAAAACTATAAAAAAACGTCCTGCCAATATCGGGTGAACGCCCTATTCCAATTGAGCTCCGCAGGAAGCTTTACGGTCATGCCCAAAGCCTTGTATACCGCTAATAGAGGAATATTCAATCCTGCGTGGCGCAAAGTAGATGTAGTGCCCTGTAAACGGGGATTAATTTCAAGTAAATGAGGAATACCCTCGGCATTGTTTCTCCATTGTACCCCAATGGGACCGCGCAAATTAAGAGAGTCTAGCAACTTCTTAGTTTCGGTTATCAGAGTTTCATTGAACTCAAAAACTCCTGAAACACTGATTCCAGAAACCATTTTATCGCGTGTTCGAGGAACGGCTATAGTTTCGTTTCCATCCCAAATAAAAGCATCTACCGAATATTCCCTTCCAGGTAAATACTCCGTTAAAAGCAGGGGCACGTCAAAGATTTCGGGTAACCGCTCCAACCATTCTGACAACAATAAAGGCATTAATTCTGGTTTATGCGATGCACGAACCGGTTCTATTTCCCTAGAAATTAAACCAATACCCCGAGAACCATTCCCTCTAACCGGCTTGAAGAATAAACGCGAATGCTCCAATAAAAGTCTTACGGAGTTTTCTTTAAATTCTCGTTTATCTGAGCACACCATACCATCGGGAACCGCTATTCCAATAGATTTGGCCCAATTATGAAGGCTACCTTTGTCGTTGCTCAATATGAGCCCTTTGAATTGCGAAACAACAACTTGAATTCCTTGCTGAGCAAAAACATCTGATTTTTCAGAAAGCACTATTAATTCAGAGGTCGTAATGGGTAAGATTACGTCAATACCTTCGGTTTTGCTGATTTCTAAAACTCGTTCTGCATAAGAGGAATCGTTCGAAGGAGGCATCAAATAAAAAGCCTCCGAAAGTGATTTGCCGTAGGCATCGGCATTCATATCGCCGGAAACCAATCGAATTCGAGGATCTTCACGCAGACAAGCTGCTATTCCTGCGAAACCAGGAGCACCCGAACCCGAGGGAATAAAAACCGAAATACGCCCTTCAACCATACAACAAATGTACACATTCTCTTAAACGCAATGCGCTTATTACCTGATAATATAGCGATTCAAAAATTGTATCTTTGCCCTAACATGTCAATCACGCATACGTATATCCAAGAATTATCTCAAAAAATAGGCGAAACGGTAACTCTTAAAGGGTGGGTTTCAAATAAAAGAGAAGGTAAAGGCATTGTGTTTATTGTATTACGCGACGGTACCGGATTTTGCCAATGCGTAGTTACCGCTGAAACCGCTTCAAATCAGGGTTTAGAATCTGCTCAAAATACCCGATTGGAAACAAGCGTAATTGTGAATGGCCTTATTAAAACCGACGAGAAGCAAATCGGAGGTATAGAAGTAGAAGTACAACAAATCGAAATCATTGGCGATTCTGTCGATTATCCGATAGCGAAAAAAGAACACGGTGTTGAATTCTTAATGGATCAACGACACCTTTGGTTGCGCAGTACACGGCAATGGGCAATCATGCGCATTCGTAACACCATAGTTTTTTCCATTCACAACTATTTCCAAAAGGAAGGTTTCGTGCAAATGGATGCCCCAATTTTCACAGGTAATGCGTGTGAAGGTACCTCTACCCTCTTTGAAACCGATTTTTATGGAAGTGCCGCTTATTTGAGTCAATCTGGACAATTATACGGAGAAGCTATGGCCATGGCCATGGGCAAAATCTATACTTTTGGCCCTACTTTCAGAGCTGAGAAGTCAAAAACACGTAGACACCTTTCAGAATTTTGGATGATTGAGCCAGAAATGGCTTTTTACGATATTTTCCAAAATATGGATGCTATTGAGGGCATGTTGCAGCACGTAATTAAAGACGTTCTGGCTAACTGCAAACACGAACTCGATACTATTGGCCGCGATATAAGTGTTTTAGAAAGTTCTTTGGGAAGTTTCCCTCGTATGACCTACGATGAAGCCGTGCGCATAATTAAAGGTGAACAAGACGTAAACGGACAAAACAGCATAAAACTTTTAGAGGCTGAATTAAAAGCCGCAGAAAGCCGTTTATCAGAAATTGATGCAGAAATTGCCGACAGAGAAGATCAGATTAACGCTGGGGGAATGAAAAAAGGACAAATCAATTTCTTTACAGCTAAAATCAATGAGTTAAAACAAGAAAAAAGCGATGTCGAAGAAGATCTTCGAAACATACCACAGTGGCTAAATAGCGCCCGAAATTTCGAATATGGTAACGATTTTGGGGGTTCGGATGAAACGGTTCTTACCAAGTTGTTCGACAGACCCGTAATGGTTTACGACTGGCCTCACGAAGTAAAAGCATTTTATCTTAAACGCAATCCCGAAGACATGCGCTTTGCTCGAGGAGTAGACGTTTTGGCTCCTGAAGGATATGGCGAAATCGTGGGCGGTGGTGAGCGTGAAACAAACGTTGACAGCCTAATTGAAAAAATTCACGAACATCAGCTACCTATGTCTGAATTCGAATGGTACCTCGATTTACGTAGATTTGGATCCGTACCTCATTCGGGATTTGGCTTAGGATTGGAGCGTGTGGTTACTTGGATATGTAAATTAAAACACGTTCGTGAGTCTATACCTTTCCCCAGAATGTATGGCCGATTGACACCATGAACATTTTGAAATCATTTGAGATGTTCGATAATTGCATTTAAACATGGCAAAAGCAAAAAACATTGAAATTATTACCTCAAACTTTATTTCTAGCCACAGGAAGTAATCAGGGCAACTCCTTTGATATTCTGCAAGAATGCAATCGTTTGATTCATGCCAACATCGGAGAAATCGAACGTAAGTCTCATATGTATATCACTAAAGCATGGGGCAAAACCGATCAACCCGATTTTCTAAACCAAGTTTTACAGATAACCACTCTATTCACTCCTTTAATGGTTTTTCATAAGCTTCAGCAAATTGAAAAGCAATTGGGGCGCATACGCTATGAAAAATGGGGCCCAAGAAGTATCGATATCGATATATTATTTTATGGAAATCGTATTATCCATAACTCCTATCTACAGATACCCCACCCTGAATTACAAAATCGAAACTTTGTGCTCAAACCCTTTTTAGACATTGCTCCCAAGTGGATACATCCGGTGTTAAAAAAAGAAATTCAAACCCTATGGAAAGAGAGAACCGATCATTTGGCCGTGAGACAGATTTAAGAATTTACGGACTTTTCCCAAATGTATCCTACTTACAGTTTGCGGCTGACAAAGGGGAAGTTGTCTTATTTTCTCATTTTGAACAAGCCCATTATACCCTGTCTGGTGCCAATCAAATCGAAACCTTACGTATCCCGTTAACGCACGATTCTAAAAAGAACGCCTCGGAATTTTGGGAAATATCCTATCAACATAAATGGCTGCGCGAACATCAAAATGCGTGGCGAACGGCCTACGGAAAATCGCCGTTTTACGAATATTATGATTATCGAATTTGGGATCTTTTAAACCAAGAGCGACCCTCCTTTAAATCACTTCAAGAATCGACTCTACAATTATTGCTGCCTTGGCTCGGCTTGGAGGAATTACCCATTAAAAATTTGAAATTTGAAGAAAGTAGACACTATTTTGGTTCATTAAACGATACACCATATCGCGAATATTCGCAAGTTTTTGAAAATAAATTTGGACATCGTAAAGACTTGTCTGTTATTGATTTATTGTTCAATATTGGTCCCGAGTGTGCCTCTTATTTTAGACAATAGTCTGTTTTTGGCATAGTAATTGGGCAGAGTTATATGAGCCTTTTACATCACTGTGCCATGCGAAAACTTTACCTCCTTTTAATCTTTTCCCTTTTTTACTCATACTTTTCTACTGCTCAGAACAAATTGGATTTAAGATCTCCAGACAAACAAAAATACTTTGCGTGTGGCACAGTGGTCGGGGGTGATTTTTGCGCCTTTTTTCATAGTCAGCATTAATAGCGCAGATTCCGTAATTTTGCGTCAATGTCGGTAATTCGCAAACTCGCCTCACAAACAGCCATTTACGGGTTAAGCACCATGTTAGGCCGTTTGATCAATTACCTGCTCGTTCCCCTGTACACCCGTACTCTGGTAAACGTAGCCGACTACGGAGTAGTAGGAGTAATGTTTGGTTATGCCAGCATAGGGGCCGTGCTTTTTGCTTTTGGACTCGAAACCGGATTCTTTAATTTTGCACGAAAGCAAGAAAAACCAGAACCTGTTTTCGCTACGGCGGCCCATTTCGTTTTGCTTACGGGTCTAATTTGGATCTTCCTTTCGCGATTTTTTGGATTCGAAATAATGGCGTTTATAGGCTATCCACATGCACCCGAATACGCATTTTGGTTCACTGTAATTCTCGTTTCTGACGCGGTTAGTTCTTTGGCTTTTGCCTACCTGCGTCAACAACAGAAACCTTGGAATTTTGCCTGGGTTAAACTCTCGAACATAGGAATTAACGTCATTGCCAATTTGTTCTTTCTCGTTTTTCTGCCCTATTGGGGGAAATCTCACGACTGGGCTCAGCAACTCTATTACAGCCAAACCCAGGTTTCATGGATCTTCATTTCTAACCTCATTGCCAGCACCGTAACATTGGTATTACTGTCTCCTGTATTAAAACATTTAACCTTAGGCATGGATTTACAATTGCTCAAACGGATGTTAAAGTATTCCTATCCTATCGTTTTCATTGGCCTCGCCGGCATGATCAACGAAACTTTTGATCGTATTTTAATCAAGTTGATATTGCCCGATTCTCAATCTGATTATCAAGTAAGCATTTACTCCGCCTTTTATAAATTGAGTATGGTTCTCACATTGTTTGTGCAGGCATTTCGCTTTGCTGTTGAACCCTATTTTTTCGAACAAGCTAAACAACTAAACGCTCAAGAATCGTACGCATACATCATGAAATGGTTTGTGTATGTGGTTTCGAGTATTTACCTAGGCACCTTACTTATATTACCTTATATCGCTCCAATACTCATACAAAATCCTGCGTATTTTGACCATCCCGACGGCATGAAAATAGTTCCTTACCTTTTAGCGGCAAACCTATTTCTCGGACTTTATTATACGCTTTCCGTTTGGTACAAAGTTTCGGAAAAAACTCATATTGGAGCCATACCCGCATTCGCCGGTGCGGCCATTACCTTAATTTTGAATATTTTGCTCATTCCGAAAATTGGAATACTCGGGGCTGCTTTAACCACGCTACTCGCCTATTTCTCAATGGTCATTAGCGGGTATTTACTTTCGAGAAAATACTATCCCATTCCGTATGATTTGCCGCGCATATTGATAATCTTATTGGTCACTTTCTCCTTGGGCTATATTCTTACAAACGCGAAATTGGGTTTTGTCGGAAATTCTTTAATTTTCGTCGCATTCATATCATTCCTATATACGTACGAAACCAAAATCAAACATGCAACACGTTAAGGTTATTAACAAAAGCAATTTACCCCTGCCTCAATATCAAACAGCACTTAGTGCAGGCATGGATATCCCTGCAAACATAAATGAATCAATTACCCTGCAAGTAGGCGAACGTCAATTAATTCCCACAGGCCTTTTCCTTGAAATCCCCCCAGGTTTCGAAATGCAAATACGTCCTAGAAGCGGCTTGGCCCTAAAACACGGCATTACGGTTCTCAACAGTCCGGGTACAGTCGATGCCGATTACCGAGGCGAGATAAAAGTACTTCTCATCAACCACGGCCAAGAACCCTTTACCATAAATAAAGGCGAGCGAATCGCACAAATGGTACTGGCTAAGCACGAAATAATCTCTTGGGAAATTACCTCACAGCTCAACCCTTCTGACAGAGGAGTGGGGGGGTATGGAAGTAGTGGTAAATAACACCTATTTCACCGTTTTTTAACAAACATTGCCGTTATTTGCAATCCTTTTCATAACAACCATACGAAATCACCATGAATTTAATTATACCAATGGCAGGAATGGGCAAGCGCATGCGACCCCACACCCTAACTACTCCAAAACCATTATTGAAAGTTGCCGGAAAATCAATTGTACACTGGCTAATTGAAGATATCGCAGCGGTTTGCGGGGAACCCATTCAAGAAATTGGATTCGTTATGGGTCGTTTCGGCGAGGAAACCGAAAAAGAATTATTACAAATTGCCCAAAGCGTTGGTGCACAAGGTCATATTTTCTATCAAGACAAAGCCGAAGGTACAGGTCATGCTATTCTGTGTGCCAGAGAAATTCTCAAAGGAGAAGTAATCGTAGCTTTTGCCGATACCCTTTTCCGCACACAATTTGTTCTTGACAAAACAAAGGATGGCGTTATTTGGGTTCAAAAAGTAGAAAATCCTAGCTCTTTTGGCGTAGTTAAATACAACGAAGACGGCATCATAACCGACTTTATTGAGAAACCCCAAACCTTCGTTTCGGATTTAGCTATAATCGGTATCTATTATTTCAAGAGCGGCGAAACCTTAGAAGCCGAATTGCAATATTTAATTGATAACGATATCAAAGAAAAAGGAGAATACCAACTCACTAATGCCATGGAAAACATGAAGAACAAAGGCATGTTGTTCACTCCGGGCGCAGTTGAAGAATGGCTCGATTGTGGAAATTACAGCGCGACTGTCTATACCAATCAACGCGTATTAGCTAATAAAAAAGAGCAATTTACGGTTTCTGTAGATCGTTTCGACGATAGCGTTATTATAACCGAACCCTGTTTCATTGCAGAGGGCGTTGAACTAAAAAATTGCGAAATTGGTCCTTTTGTAAGTATCGGAAACAATTCTAAACTGAAAAATTGCGTTATTAGCAATACCATAATTGGAGAAGAAACACAATTAACACGATTAAATTGTGAAAACTCCATGATTGGAAACCACGTATGCCTAGAGGGAAATCCCAAAGAATTCAGTATTGGCGATTACGCCATTATGAAATAAACACATTTTGGCTATCGGCCTTGTTTCTCTTTTACGGGATACAAGGCAAAGCCCAGAATTCTGCGCAGCAACGGTATCACCAAGCCGAAATCGACTTTCAAGCATTTAAATGGACCGACGCCTTAAAAGGTTTCGAAAGGGTTTTAGCCGACTCAACCCAAACTGATAACGCGGCAGCATTGTATCGTATTTCTGTTTGTAATGAAAAATTAGGCAATCTCGTCCAAGCACTGAACTTTGCTGAAAAAGCTTGCTCAATTGATACAACCCAAGACGACTATTGGGTGCACTTTGCTCGACTACTCGAAATGAAATACGAGTATTCCCGGGCTTGGCCAATACGAATTAAGTTAATTCAACGCGAGCCACGTTTTATAAGCCGATACGAGGATGCTCTTCAAAACGCTTGGAACCGCAACAATTTGCAACAAAGTTTGTATGTAACAAGTATTTGGCAAGACCAATTCGGGCGTAATTTGAATTTAGCGCAAAAAAGGGCGCAGTTGTTTTTGGCATTAAACGACACAAATGCCGCAAAAAGAGAATACCAATGGCTCATCGATAAATACGTTGGTCGACCTGATTTGGTTGAAGCCTACAATGAATTCCTTCAGACAATTTCTCCAAAAATTAAAACTCCTAGTATTTGCCCTCAAGCATTCGAGGAATTAAATGCAGGAAATTCTCAAAAAGCGTACGAACGGATTAAAGATTGTGTTCAGGACAATCCCGATAATCTAATACTACTCCAAACCCAATTTTTAATGGCTTATTTCAATGGAAATCTGAGTGAAATGGAAAGTTGTATTGCCAATTTTTACACCTATTTCCCTTTTCTAGAAGCACATGTTACGTTCGCTGAGGCCGCTAAAAATTTTTGGGTAGATAGCCGCACCAAAAGCGATAATCCGTCCATAATCCCAACAGAAACACCCTGTATACTGTGGCAATGTATTCAATCGGATATCTACATTCGAACCAACAAAATCGATTTGGCCTTGCATTTGCTTGACTCACTACAAAACGAAAGTTCAAATAACATAGAGCTACCTCTTTTCTACATAGATAAATTACGAAATCAAATTCTCACAAAATGAAAATCACCGCTATCATACCCTTAATACTTGGAGTAACCGCTTGTTACAGCCAAAAAAACACGAATAGCCAGGTACCAAAAGCAACATTCCCCGCAGCGGAAATGGCTGTACGGGATGAAGACCAAAATATTCGTAATAACAATACAAACGAATCAGCAGCAGCGATTTCCCCTAATACAGACCATCAAATAACCGGGAATCAAGTACCTACATCGAAGGTTGTTTCAAGAAAATATAAGTTAGCGGATACAAAAGGCATCGAACTAGGGCATTTGAGTTGGGAGCATTTTAGTGGTCGTTATGATATTGATATTGACCTCGGCGGTGAACAGCGATACAACGGAGTTATGAGTTTCCGCATGAGGCGCGATAGCATCTTTTGGTTTTCGATAAATGCTTCAATCGGCTTTCAAATTGCCAAAGGAGTTATTAAAAACGACACCCTCTACGCGCTAGATTTACTGCAAAAAAACTACTATCGAATTTCTCTAAAAGAACTCCAAATTAGCACGCAACTGCCCGCACAAATTGGAGCTTTACAACGCTTATTTTCGGGGGAAACCTTGTCACAGCTGATTTATTTCGATTGGGCAGACAGCACTTTTCGCGGCGATGCTTCTTTCTACCCAGGTTATGCCGTAAAATTTGACCAATCGAACATGGTGATACAAAACGTCATAAATGATGACGTTAATGGACGCTCTCTTTGGGCAGACTATACCGACAGATTACAGATAGAAAATCCGCAATATTCGGTAGCCTCACGAACCAGTATCTTTTTGGCAGATGCCTTAAAAACTATACGATTGGATGTTCGGTTAAAAACCTCAAGTTTTGAACCCATACCTTCGTACCCGTTCAATGTACCCAACGGCTATACTCTTGTTGAAACTTGGTAAACGTTCTTTTTTAGGAGCCTTATTGCTGATAAGCTTGCTTTTAGGCAATACTTCAAATGCCCAAACTTCCCGTAAAGCATTGGAGGCGAAGCGCAAGAGAGTGGAACGTGAAATTGCGGCTAGCCAACGAATTTTAAAATCCACACAAAATAAAAAACAAGCCACTCTGCACCAACTTAGCACGCTGAGTCAAATTATAAGGCAACGCCAAGAACTTATAGAAAACTTAGAGAAAGAGGTAGTGGCAACCGAGGAGGAAATAGTACGGCAATACGAAATGCTGTCGATACTTCAAGAAGATCTTCAAAAAGAAAAAAACAAACTAAACGAAACCGTCAAAAAGGCCTATAAAACCCGTAAATCGGGAAGAGAAATGGCTTTTGTTTTCTCATCAAAAAGCGTAAAACAGGCTGTTCGACGTTGGAAATATTTGCGAAAAGTTTCCGATTATCGAAGATTTCAAATTGCCCAATTGAACGATCAACAGATTAAAGTTGAAAACGCCTTGGTGGCTTTGAATAAGATAAGACGCGAGAAAACCCAGTTATTAATTGCCCAAGAGCAAGAAAGGCGCAAGTTGGAATCTGATAAGAAAAAGAAAACTTCTCTTGTTTCGGAATTATCCAAAAAAGAAGATTCACTTAATAGTCGCATTGCTCAAAAGCAAAAACAAATGGCCCAACTTAATGCCGCCATTAAAAAAGCAATTGCGAGAGAAATAGAGGCAGAAAGGAAGCGAAGAGAACGTGAAGCCCGTCGCAAAAAGAATAATTTGGCCACATCAAAAACGCCGGCATCAACAGCGTTAAGCAATTCCTTTAAAAACAATAAAGGAAGATTGCCATGGCCCGTATCTCAAGGATTCGTTTCCCAAACTTTTGGTGTTCATAAACACCCAGAATTCAAGAATATCACCCTACAAAACAACGGTATAGACATTTCTACAACGCCTGGACAAAATGTGAAAGCCGTTTTCAAAGGAACCGTAAGTGCCATTCTGTCCATTCCGGGTGAAGGGGATGCAGTTTTGGTTAATCACGGCGATTATTTTTCTGTTTACTCGCGGATGAATTCCATCTCCGTAAGTAAAGGACAAAAAATTAGCGTAGGCGATGTTTTAGGAAAGGTTATGACTGACGATGATGGTAAAGCCGTTCTCCAATTCCAAGTTTGGGAGGGTCAAAGCAAACAAAATCCAGAAACTTGGCTTAAAGGTCGTTAATTTTGTATCTATGAATGTGATAATAATTGGATCCGGTGTGATGGGTTCGGGAATTGCTATTGAAAGCATTCGCGCGGGTTTTAACACCTTGCTATATGACATAAACCTAGATGCCCTTAATAAGGCCGAATCTTATATTCACAAACAATTAGACAAGGCTCAAAGTATTGGAAAAATTACCGAAGAGCATAAAATAAACGCTTTAAAAAACTTAAGGTTTTCTCACCAATTTGAAGAATTAACAGGCGATTTTATCTTAGAAGCTATCGTAGAGAAACTACCTGTTAAGCAGGAATTATTTGCGAAACTTGAAGCACAAAATAACGCAGATTGCATTTTTGCCACCAATACTTCCTCTATTCCCATTACCCAAATTGGCAGAGGTTTAAAGCATCCTGAACGATTGGTTGGAGTTCACTTTTTTAATCCGGCCCATATCATGAAACTGGTAGAAATTATTAGCGGGGCCGCCACCGATAGTTCCATAGCTGAAAAAGCATTCGAATGGGCCAAAAAACTCGGCAAAACGGCCGTTTACGCAAAAGATGCCCCCGGATTTATTGTAAATCGAGTTGCACGACATTTTTATGTGGAGAGCTTAAAAGCACTAGAAGAGCAAGTCTGTGAATTCGAACAAATGGATAAACTAATGCGATCCACCGGCTTCAAGATGGGGCCCTTTGAATTGATGGACCTAATAGGCGTTGAGACCAATTATTCGGTTACACAATCTATGTTCGAACAATTCCAATACGATTCAAAGTTCCGTCCAAGTCGCATACAAAAACAAAAAGTAGATGCAGGATTTCATGGACGCAAAACAAAAAAAGGCTTTTACACTTATGACGCGTAATTTCTTTCACCTATTGATCTCGGTGGCGCTGCTAAGTTCCTGCGATGATTCGCGACAGGTTACCGAAAACATCCCTCGCGGATTGGTTAATACGGTTTTGGATTTGAATCTCGCATCCAATATGCATTTAAACAATGTAGGAACCTTTTCGTATATCGAAGGGGGTGTGAGGGGCGTTCTCATAATACACGATTACGACGATCAGTGGTACGCTTTTGAGCGCACCTGTGCCTTCGAACCCACCAATGCTTGTTCGCATATTTGGGTTGACTCTATCAATATTCAATTGAAATGCGGCAATTACGTTTCCGGTAAATTCGAACCATGCTGCGAAAGCACCTATATGTTCTCGGGCTTCCCAAGCAAAGGTCCCGCTGCGGGTCGTTTAGCCCAATATTATATTAGTAGAAACGCTAACATTCTCCAAGTTTACAATTAATAACACGTTTAAACTCGTGGGTTTGGCAGGTTTTACGCCATTTATCGGGTTATAGCTCAATTCCATAAAATTTTCCGAAAAAGTTTTTTTTCATTCGGACTTTGTTATATTTGTCATCCACAATTCTACAAAACGCATATAAAACGGGATAAAATATGACAAAATACTACCTTAAACACCTGTTTATCGCAAGCGCTGCCCTTCTCACTGGAAGTCAAGCAATTGCACAATCGCCAGGTTCGCACAGTATCGAACTCAATGGTGGCCTTAGAGAATATATTGGAGATTTAGGTTCTTCGCTTTTGTTTTCTAAATCACCTATCTATCAAGGTGGTGGTTTGGCATTTTCTTACTACCTGAGTCCAAGTATCGATGCGGTAACAAATGTCTCTTTTGGTGAAGTTGGAGCTACTCAAAATATTGAAGAATTCGTAAAAGAAAACGATATTTTTTGGAGAAGTTTCCGCGCCCAAACCGGAGATTTGAGCTTTGGAGCCCGATACAAACTTAACAACGGATTAATCATGTCAGAAGATGCGAAATTTGCACCTTATCTGTATGGAGCATTAAGCGGATATTACGTTCACTCATTGATGAAATGGGGGCCTTACCCATATATGGCCGCAACGCGTATCGATCCTGTATATCAGTCTGAACACTTGGTTCAGCAAACCATCACCGATATCGGTTTTGGCTTGCAAGGAGGTATCGGATTCAAATTCTTCTTGAGTGATGCCATTTCACTTCATTGGCAGTACACACTAACCTACACGTTCAACGACCGTTGGGATGGTGCCAATAGTTCAGATCCTAACCCTCCTAGCGAAGAAAATCCTTTGGTTCACAAGTTGTGGCGTACAAACGATGCTTGGGGTTACCATGCATTGGGAGTTTCCTACGGTTTTGGTGGTTCCGGCGGAGGAAGCGGAGGAAGTCGTCGTTTGAAAGATTCTGACGAGGATGGAGTTCCAAATAAATTTGACGAGTGTAAAAAGACATTGCCGAAATACCGTCGCTTTGTTGACAGCGTAGGTTGTCCTGCAGATAGCGATGGAGATGGTGTTCTAGACGCTGATGACGATTGTATGGACAAAGCAGGATTACTAGCTTTCAATGGCTGTCCTGATCGCGATGGTGATAGTATTCCAGATCGTTTGGATGCATGTCCTACTGATAAAGGTTTGAAAGAGTTTAACGGTTGTCCTGATTCTGATGGAGATGGCGTAGCCGATAAAGACGATCGTTGTCCAAACTTGCCTGGTTTACCTGCTCTTAAAGGTTGTCCTGATTCTGATAACGATGGCGTAGCTGATTTGGATGATAAATGTCCTTCAACCCCAGGTAACGTTGATGCTGAAGGTTGTCCCGATACCGACGGCGACGGTGTATTCGATAATATCGACCGCTGTCCAGATAAAATGGGAACCGCAGAAAGTAAAGGTTGCCCTGTGATCGAAGAGAAAGTTATTGAAAAAATCGCATTGGCCGCTAAGGGAATTAACTTTGACAACAATAAAGCAACCTTGCGTTCTAGCTCTAATAAAAACTTAGATATTCTAGTAGATATTTTGAACGAATACCCAGAAGCTTTTGTTGAAGTTCAAGGTCATACCGACAATGTGGGCGACGATGCAGCCAACAAAACATTAAGTCAAGAGCGTGCTGATGCCGTTGCTGAATACTTAAAAGGTAAAGGTATTGACGCCGCGCGTTTGACTTCAAAAGGTTATGGTGCTGAAATGCCAATTGCCGATAACAAAACACGCAGTGGTCGCGATAAAAACCGCCGTGTAGATTTTGTTCTTACTTACTAAACAACAACCAAACAAACCATAAAATAGGGGGAATTCTTTACGAATTCCCTCTTTTTTTTGGTGGAAGTCTCCGACCAGAGCCCCGTTAATGGCAATAAATTGGCTAACTTTGAACACGTGAACCCTCCTTATATTCACCCTAGCGCGTTTGTTGATGAAGGCGCTCAAATTGGTGAGAATACCAAAATCTGGCATTTTTGCCATGTAATGTCCGGTGCTAAAATTGGCCAACATTGCATACTCGGTCAAAATGTTTTTGTGGCCAATCAAACAGAATTAGGTCACGGAGTAAAAGTGCAGAACAATGTAAGTATTTACTCTAATGTTTTTATTGAAGACGATTGTTTTCTTGGACCTAGTATGGTGTTTACCAATGTAATGAATCCAAGGGCTTTCATTGAAAGAAAAGACGAATACCGCGATACCCATTTAAGACGTGGATGTAGTATTGGGGCCAATGCCACTATCGTTTGCGGAATAGAGTTAGGAGAATATTGTTTTATAGGTGCAGGGGCGGTTGTAACCAAAGATGTGCCAGCCTATGCCCTTATGGCGGGTGTGCCAGCCAAACATATCGGATGGATAAGTAAACATGGAGAACGGCTTTATTTCAACGAAAGAGGATTCGCAGAATGTCCGGCGACCAAAGAAACCTATCAATTAGTATCAGAAAACGAAATTATTGCCTTAAAATGAAATCAAAAATTATTGTAACCGGAGGATTAGGCTTCATTGGGTCGCATACGGTTGTTGCCTTGCACGAAGCCGGTTTCGAGCCTATTATAATTGATAATTTATCCAATTCGCAATTATCGGCGCTCGACGGAATAGAAAAATTAATAGGATATAAACCACAATTTGCTCAATTTGACGTAAACGATGCTCCCGCACTACGACAACTTATTGAAGAGTCAAAGCCTCATGCCGTAATACATTTTGCCGCGTTTAAGGCCGTTGGCGAAAGCGTAGAAAAACCATTAATGTACTACAGAAACAATGTGGGAGGTCTTGTTACTCTTTTGGAAGTGATGAAAGAAACCGGACTCACGGATATTGTTTTTAGCAGTAGTTGCACGGTTTATGGAGAGCCAGCAGAAATTCCGGTTAAAGAAAGCACCATTACGAAGCCTGCCGAATCCCCATACGGGGCGACCAAGCAAATGGGAGAGGTAATATTAAAAGACAATGCTCCCTGGTGTAATACGCAATGCTTGCGTTATTTCAATCCAATCGGCGCTCATCCAAGTGCCGAAATTGGAGAACTCCCTTTGGGTGTTCCAAACAACCTAATTCCATATTTAACACAAACCGTCGCGGGCATCCGTGAATCCCTCACCGTCTTCGGAAATGATTACGATACACCGGATGGAACGTGCATTCGCGATTATATCCACGTTGTAGACCTCGCAGAAGCCCATGTAAGCGCCGTAAAGCGCCTAATAGACAAATCCTACCAGAACGCTTTTGAAGTGTTTAATATAGGCACTGGAAATGGCAGCACGGTATTAGAAGTTATTAATAGTTTCGAATCTGCAACCGGATTAAAAGTACCACACACTATCGGTGGCCGCAGGGCAGGCGACGTGGTAAAAGTATGGGCTGAAACCACCAAGGTTGAAAACGTATTAGGTTGGAAAGCCAAACGAAACTTGGAAACCATGCTACGAGATGCTTGGAATTGGCAAGTTAAGCTATCGAAATAGCCTAATTCTACTGGCTAATAAAACAACCAATACCACTAAATAGATTCCCAAGATTCCCAAATCACCCAAATAGTAATACACCGTTTTTTGGGTATTGCTCCAAATAGTCCGTTGGGGACAAGTTTTTACATACCACTCGGTGTTATCATACGTATTTCCTAGAGGATCAATAAATCCGGATATGCCGGTATTCGCGCTTCGTGCCACCCATTTACGAAACTCCAGTGCCCGCAATTTAGCGTAAGAAAAATGTTGCTTATGTCCGGGTGTATTTTCCCACCAAGCATCGTTCGTTACAATTCCCAACCAAGTGGCACCCCGTTGAATATAGCCGCGCACATAATCGCCATAAATACTCTCATAACAAATAATAGGGGCAACGGGTGTCTCTGAACCTAGCGCATATGCGGAATCACTCACACCCAAGCTCCCTGTAATGCTATTTTCGTCGAGGCTTATAGCTAAACTTTCAAGAAATGGAATCGTATGAATGAATGGCATTTGTTCTGTTCCTGGAACCAATTTGCTCTTATGATAGAATTCAGCGTTTCGATTTTGCTTTAAGCATAAAGCCGAATTGTACACGTCATAAAAAATACGATCATCATAATTGGATTTTCTTGCCGATCGCGTGGGCTTGGTTTGAGACCTGTAATATTTAACGCCGTGAAAACCCGTTAATAATTGCATTTTGGGGTAATGAGAGAGTAAATCTTTCTGCAGCATGAATACCTGTGGATTCTGATCTAGGTAATCGACATCTATACTGCGTACCAAACATGTTTCCGGCCATAAAAGCCAATCGGTGCTGCTATCAATGCCCTTTTTCGATAACTCCTGCATTTCTGTTTGCATGTCGATAGGGTCACGATCAAATTTTTCATTCCATGGATTAAAACTGGGCTGTAAAACGGCTACATTAATTGGTTTGCCATTTTGAATATCAACCGTCTGCATCAAAATAAAAGAAACTAATAATGGAAGCGTAAAACCACCTATCAATTGCCATTTCCGTTTGGAAAATCCACTTTTTAAAGCGGCAAACACGGTAATGTTCATCCACAATACCCAAATAGTGCCCCCAAGCGTACCGGTGTACTCATACCACTGTACCCATGAAGTATGAGCTGAAAATGCATTACCTAGAGCAAGCCATGGCCAACTTAAATCCCAACGATGGTGACCGAATTCATAAAGCACCCATAAAACCGTAAAAATTGCAAAAAACACAAAACTAAAGGCCTTTAATTTTTGCAGTTTCCGCAAAATTAGAAACGGAACACACATAAACAGGGTATTCAATATCATCATAGCCACAGAACCGGCAGGTGATGCATAATACACCCACCATGTAGTGGTTAAATTCCATCCCAAAAACGAAAGGTACAAAGCCCCAAAATAACGCCAATATGAGGCCCCTCTCAAACGATCGTGTATAACCCAAAAAGGAACGAACGCAACAAATAATAAAGGGGTTAATCCTATTGGTTCCCAAGCCAGTAAAAACAATACCGCGGGCAGAACCATCCAAATCCAGAGCGGGCTATTCGGAATCCAAGATTTCAACTTGATCGTTAGCATATTTGGCACCCTCCAAAACTACAACAAATTCTCCTTTAGGGGCACGCGCTTCAAAATGCGCAACCGCATCGGATAATGTTCCATTAACGGTTTCTTCAAATTTCTTGGTTATTTCGCGAGAAACGCTAACCCTTCGATGCGATTCACATAAATCGCGCAAGGCCACCAAGGTTTTCAATAATTTATGAGGACTTTCATAAAAAACCAAGGTATCGTCGTATTTAGACCATTCCATAAGTTTGGTTTGACGGCCCTTTTTTTGGGGTAAAAACCCCTCAAATGTAAATTTATGTAGCGCAAAACCGCTTTTAATCAAAGCCGGCAAAAACGCCGTAGCGCCGGGTAAAACTTCTATTTCAATTCCTTGTGAAATCGCCTCACGAGTTAGTAAATAACCTGGATCTGAAACAGCAGGAGTTCCCGCATCTGAGACCTGAGCTAACTGAGCGCCTTCTTTTAAATCCTGAATGTGTTTGGATAACTTGTGGTGTTCATTATGAATGTGAAAACTTTCACAAGGAGTAGAAATTTCATAATGATTTAACAATACTCTCGTGGTTCGTGTATCTTCGGCCAATATCTTGTCGACCGATTTCAATACAGAAACTGCCCGGTAAGTTATATCGCCCAAATTGCCGATTGGCGTAGGAACTATATATAACTTACCCGACATATTCTTTAACTCTATTTTGCTACACCCACAGAGCGTTTTTCACGAATCACCGTGATTTTCACCTGTCCTGGGTAACGCATTTCCGTCATAATACGGTTCGATAATTCAAATGCTAGATTATCGGCTTGATCGTCATTCGTGCCCTCAGCTCCCATGATAATGCGCAACTCACGGCCCGCCTGAATTGCAAATGCTTTCTCAACACCTGGGTAACTTAACGCCATATTTTCCATTTCCTTAATACGTTCTACGTATTGCTCATCGCCTCGACGTGCACCCGGCCTTGAACCGCTTATAGCATCACACGCTTGAACAACCGGACTTAAAAGACTGGTCATTTCAATTTCGTCATGGTGAGCACCAACCGCGTTACAAACCTCAGGGTGTTCTCCGTATTTTTCACACAACTTCAATCCGAGTAATGCGTGTGGCGTTTCTTCGTCGTTATCGGGACATTTTCCTATATCGTGTAACAAACCAGCTCGTTTAGCAAGTTTTACATTCAATCCCATTTCAGCCGCCATTGTAGCACACAAACGGGCTACCTCACGCGAGTGCTTCAAAAGATTTTGTCCATAAGAGCTACGGAAACGCATACGGCCTACATAACGGATCAATTCTGGGTGTAAACCCGTAATACCTAAATCAACTACGGTGCGTTCTCCCCATTCAATTACTTCTTCTTCGATTTGCTTCTTAGTCTTCTCAACCACTTCTTCGATACGGGCTGGGTGTATACGACCATCTCTAATGAGACGTTCAAGAGATACCCTTGCCACTTCACGGCGAATAGGATCGTAACAAGACAATACGATCGTTTCTGGGGTATCGTCAATAAGGATTTCTACACCTGTTGCTGCTTCAAACGCCTTGATGTTTCTACCCTCACGTCCGATGATACGACCTTTTACATCGTCCGATTCCAATGGGAATGCAGTAACGGTATTATCGATAGCCAATTCAGCTGCTGTACGTTGAATGGTTTGCAATACAATTCGTTTTGCTTCTCTGGTGGCGCCCAATTTTGCCTCTTCAACAATCGTTTTTGCCAATGTTAGGCCTTCCGAATGGGTTTTAGCCTTTATGGCCTCCATCATTTTTTCTTTGGCTTCATCTTGCGATAAGCCCGCTACGGTTTCAAGCTGCTTCAATTGTTGCTCACGCATTTGAGCCAATTCAGACTCCCGTTTTTTGTAGGTTTCAATTTGCGCATCCAAACGCTGACCTTTTTGAACGGTTTCGTCTTCTTTTTGTTTAAGGTTACGAATTTTGTCGTCTAATGATTGTTCTTTTTGCTTGAGTCGGTTTTCGGCATTTGATAATTCTTGTGACCGTTTATTGGTCTCTTTTTCGTACTCCGAACGCAATTGCATGTATTTCTCTTTTGCTTCGAGAATACGGTCTTTCTTGAGGTTTTCACCCTGCATTTTAGCTTCTTCTAAAACGCGATTTTTTTCGCTTTCTAATTGTTTTTTGCGAGCGGCAACAAATAGGATATAGCCCACTCCCACGCCAACAATTAGTCCGATTAGGATAAATAAGATACTGTTCATGTTACTCCATTTTTATACATTATGGAGCACCGATTTACCTGATTGATGTTTACAATGAATCTAGCAGTTGTTCAATTTCCGTTAATTCCTTCTCATTTGATTCGGATTCCATGGGTTTTTCTCCACGGACCACCTCACCTGCCAGATCCAATGCTGCCCAAGAGAGCCTATCAAGAGGATCACTCGAGCCAAAGCGCTGGAAACCAGCAATTCGTTTATTTAACAGTTCCACTGCCGATAAAACTTGTGCCTCATCTTGTTTGCCCACCCTTAAGCGCATTTGACGCCCATCGATGGTTACAGTTAGAAGTACAGTTTCATTAGGCTCCATAATATTCAATCGTTTAGCAAATCAA
The DNA here is from genome assembly GCA_023268875.1 of Bacteroidia bacterium. Lineage (GTDB taxonomy): Bacteria > Bacteroidota > Bacteroidia > NS11-12g > UBA955 > VMCP01. The sequence continues at coordinate 6,279 of JALRKL010000061.1, read as the reverse complement.
TGCACCGGTCTATGTCTCGTATTAATTCGTTAATTTTTATTTTTAGTTCATGTGTATCGCCTTTTTCTGACGACATTTCTTTTGCAAGTTTAATCAATTTATTCTGTTCCGTTAATTCGTTAATCGTATTTTTTTGCACTTGAAGCGTACTGTCCTTTAATAGCAGCATCTCCTCTAATTCCCTTACCCGATTCTCTGCATTTTCCTTTTCTACTTCCAAATTTTCAATCAACACATTCTTGCGAGCAATTTGGGTTTGCATCAAATCCAAATCATTCGAATTAACCCCACTTGACTTCTGATTCTCAATTTTCAATTTGAGTTCAGAAACGTTGTTTTGTAAGGTGGTAACTTGAACCGCTAATTCGGTGTTCTCGGCTTGTAAATCCTTGTATCGCGATACCAAATCGCTAACTTTTGATTTTATGGCCGACCACCTTGAACTGTTCATATTTTCGGATTTTAGTAGGTTTGAATATTTATAATCTTCTCGAGATAATCCCCATAACCGCTTTTCTTCAGCGGCTGCGCTATCTCTACCAGCGTATTGGAGTCAATAAATCCTTGACGCCACGCAATCTCCTCAATACATCCCACCTTTAGGCCTTGTCTTTCTTCAATTACCTCAACGAACTGTCCTGCCTGCATTAAGGAACTAAATGTACCTGTGTCCAACCATGCAGTTCCTCTACTTAAAATACGCACTGACAAATTTCCATTAGCCAAATAGTGCTTATTCACGTCGGTTATTTCTAATTCGCCACGAGGAGACGGCTTCAAATTTTTAGCCACTTCTACTACCGAATTGTCATAGAAATAAAGTCCAGGTACTGCAAAACTCGACTTTGGTTCCGTTGGTTTTTCTTCGATACTTAAGGCTTTTAAATCCGAATCAAATTCAACTACGCCATAACGTTCTGGATCTGATACATGGTAGGCAAAAACAATACCGCCTTTTGGATTTCGACAACTTTTTAAGGTTTCGTTTAAATGACTTCCATAAAAAATATTATCCCCAAGAATAAGTGCAACGTCGTCGTCGCCGATAAAAGATTCCCCTAAAACAAAAGCTTGCGCCAAACCATCAGGTGAAGGCTGAACCGTATACTCAAAGCGACATCCTATACGGCTGCCATCGCCTAAAAGGCGCTGAAAATGCGGCATATCGTGCGGGGTAGAGATGATAAGAATTTCGCGAATTCCTGCCATCATTAAGACCGATAAGGGATAGTAAATCATTGGCTTGTCGTAAACCGGCATAAGTTGTTTGCTTACGGCCATTGTGAGCGGATACAAACGTGTCCCCGACCCACCTGCTAAAATGATTCCCTTCATATACCTTCAAAGATACAACCTTATGCGGGCTAATAAAAAAGGGTAATTACTAAATTAGCGCTATCACAAAGTAATTCTTCTTGCCTTTTTGGGCAATTATATACCTCCCATGTAATACATCAGCAGCACTTATTTGGTATTCAACATCGCTAATTTTCGCTTTATTCAACGAAAATCCGTTGGCTTGAACCATCTTTCGTGCTTCTCCCTTTGATGAAAAAATCGTTGATTCTACCGCTAATAAGTCCAAGATATTTATGCCTTCTGTCACCTTTTCCTTTTGAATATTAAAGGTGTCCATTCCCTCTAAAGAAGCGGCTAATGTTGCCTCATCGAGCGCCCTTAAATCTTCCTCACTACCATTGCCAAAAAACACTTGTGTGGCCTTTTGAGCTAAAAGCAAGGCCTCTTCGCCATGAACCCGAATCGTCATTTCTTCAGCCAAGGCTTTCTGCAAGCTCCTTAGATATTCCTGACCTTCGTGTGCCTTTATGAGCTCTTCAATCTCCAGTCTGGATTTTAACGAATAAATTTTAATAAACTTAACCGCATCTTCATCGCCAATATTTAACCAAAATTGATAGAAAGAAAATACAGGTGTCTTATTAGCATCCAGCCAAACATTTCCTCCTTCACTCTTACCAAATTTTGTACCATCTGATTTGGTAACTAAAGGAGCTGTTATGGCGTATGCGTCGCCTTGAATGGTTTTGCGTATCAGTTCCGTTCCAGTGGTGATATTTCCCCACTGATCGCTGCCTCCCATTTGGAGCTTTACCCCCATTTCACGATATAAATGCAAAAAGTCATAACCTTGAACCAGTTGATAGGTAAATTCCGTAAACGACAAACCTCCCGCTTCTAATCGGTTTTTAACACTGTCTTTACCCATCATATAACTAACCGTAATATGCTTTCCGACATCGCGAATAAAATCTAAAAACGACCAATCTTTAAACCAATCGTAGTTGTTTACAACTATCGCTTTATTATCGCCTTTCTCAAAGTCTAAGAAACGCATCAATTGGGCCTTTTGTCCCTCTAAATTTCTTTGAATGGCATCGGTATCCAACAGCTGCCTTTCGGCTGTTTTTCCACTGGGATCTCCAACTCTTCCGGTTGCTCCTCCCACTAAAACAATCGGCTGATGACCTGCCTTTTGAAATAAAGTAAGTAACATAATGGGCACCATATTGCCTATATGCAATGAGTCTGCCGTAGGATCAAAGCCAATATAGGCCGATACTCTTTCTTTATTTAATAATTCATCTGTGCCTGGAATGCTATCGTGCAATAAACCCCTCCATTGCAATTCCTCCAAAAAATCAAAATTAGGCTTGAATGTCATGTCTCTCTTTTTCCAATCGTTCTTTTATAATATCAGAAATCTTTTGTTTTAAATCTTCCGCTTGTTCATCGGTTAAACCACTTGTGGCAAAACATACCACTTGAGCCGTTTCTTTCAGCATGAAATTAATTTCAAACACCAAATAATCTATGCGCTGAACGTATTTCCATGGAATAAATGTGTAACTCGAGAAAAAGTGTTCCCTCCATGCAATTCCCTCTTCATCAACGCGCACAAAATAATCGCCCTTTCTCTTTTGATAAATCCACATCAATAACGGAAGTGCAAATCCCGAGTAAATAAATCCGCCGGTCCAACTAAAAAAGTCGTAATGAAAGGCGAAACCCACTAAAAAAATAACAAAAAGGACTAAAACCGCTGGTAATTCGGCCTTTTGCCTTGGAATTTTTACAAAAAATGCGTCTTTAGTCATTAGGGTTTTACGAAACGTGCCACTTGGCCATTTGCAATTATCATGTATATGCCTGAAGGCAAAGCAGCGACATCAGCGATAAAAACAGGCCCTTTAGGCTCCCAAGGCAACGCAATTTCGGTACCGTTAAAGGTTAGCAATCGGGGAATATCCCCCGAGAGCACCGAAATTTTATCAGAAGCTGGATTGGGAAATATATTCAACGATTTTAAATCTATTTTATCTAGTGAAGCGCCACCGCCGTATACGTTTAACACATAGTTTCGAATGGTATCGCCTTGGTTGATGGAAACAAATCCCAACACTTTGGCGTAAGACATTACCGGAATCTCTAAAGGGAAAGTACCTTCTTCGGTTGGGGTTCCATAAACTGAAATACAACTTGGCGTGAGCGGTAAAAAGCGATTGATTCCATCTTTACAACGGTAATTTATTCCATCGGGAAGTCCATTCACACCTAATAATACCATTGAGTCGATTACCGCTTTTACTTTTTGCCCGTTGGCTTCAACCATAGTATCGGCAAACAATAAAACCGAAATGGTTTCACTGTATGACTGATCTTTTTGGGCGAATGGTAGCGATTCTGGTAGGATACCTGGTTCGGATAGCGTAGCGGGTGTGCAATCTTGTGACCACAAGGGTTGCGAAGAAAAAGCCGCCGCAAGGGCTAGACTGGCGAAAATGAATTTGCGTATCATATTTCTTAGGATTAATTTCACGAAGTTACAAGTAAAACCAAAAACGTGAAACATTTTTCTGTGCTTATTGCAGCCATCCATTCTTTTTCCCTATCGGCAAGCACAGAAGTAATCAGTAAGATTGAAAGTTCAATACGAGAAGTCCAGTTTAAAATGAGTCATTACTCATCTTATAAAGACTCAAACAAACTGGAAAATTTCGATTACTTAGATGGAGTTGTAATAAGTACCAACAAAGGCTTTACTAAAATAAAAGAGAGTACGGTTGGTCTATCTATACTTAAACCGTATTTAATAGAAAACAAGATTACAACGAATATTAATTCGGCCTTAGAACAAGTACCAGGAGTAGTCATTAACGACGATCAAATCAATATTCGCAACGGCAGTGGCTGGAGTTATGGCGCTGGAAGTCGTGTAATGATGTGCATCGACGATATGCCCATGATTACCGGTGATGCGGGTTCCGTTCCGTTTAGCTTTCTCCCTAGCGAAGGAATAAGCAGCGTGGAAGTCATTAAAAGCGCCGGTTCCGTTTTATACGGATCCTCTGCGGTTAACGGAGTTGTTAACATGCGGTCAGCACCAATCACCACCAAGTCCGAAGGTCAAATGTCTATGATTGGCGGAGTTTATAACGTTCCCCGTGAACTTGAATTCAGCAATAAAAGCCGCTATTTATATGGATTGCATGGATTTTACAGAGAAAAAATCGGACGTCATTCGTTTTCCGTTAATTGGAACCAACTGAACGACGATAGCTACCGAATGGGCGACTTCGATTATCGCGTACGTATGGGTTGGCGCTATGGGTACGAACCCTCATTCCTACCAAAATTAAAATTATGGCTTAACGGAAATATTCAACGCGGTGAGAGTGGCTCATTCCTATTGTGGCAGAATGATAAAGAAGCGTATACCGCCTTAGATAATGCCATTACTAAAAACACCGGCAGGCGTTTTTATGTAGATCCCATTTTGGAATGGAACGGTAAATGGAGACACACATTTCAGAACCGCTATTTCGAAGTTAGCAACGATATTGAAAACGAAGACCCCTACAATAACCAAGATAATCAGAGTCAATATTACTATTCCGAATGGCGCAGCAGCAAAAATATTGGACGTCGATTTAACTATACCGGTGGTTTAGTTAACTCCTTCACACGCACCCAAAGTCCTTTATTCCAAGGAGATCACACATCGCGCAATCACGCTTTATACAGCCAAGTTAGTTATAAGAACCGCGGATGGATTGCCGAAATGGGTTCGCGATACGAATATTTCGAACTCGATGGGAATAGCCGACAAAAGCCGGTATTCAGGGCAGGTTTAAATAAACAGTTGGGAAAGGCCACCTTCTTACGAGCTTCTTATGGCGAAGGGTTCCGCTTTCCGAGCATGGCCGAATTGTTCACCCTAACCTCCACTGGCAACGTTTCTGTACTACCCAATCCCAACCTCGAACCCGAAACCTCTCAAAATATTGAGTTAGGCCTCAAGCAAGGATTCAAAATCCGAAAAGGGTGGGGCGTATTTTCTGGTTATTTAGATGCCTCATATTACCGTTTAGATGTGCAAAATCTAATGGAATACACCTTCAATAACTGGGCTCCAAGTGGCTCGATTCCCTTATTGGGCTTCAAATCCATTAATGTGAGTCCCGCAACAATTCAAGGTTTCGAACTCGAGAGCGGAGGCGATATTCGATTCTACAAACAACAAATCCGCTGGTTTTTGGGATATACCTATTCCTTGCCCCAAGTAAACGATACCAACGCTCTTTTAAATGGGACACAATTGCGGTATGCCGATTTGGCTAGCGACCCAACATCCTTCATGAAATATCGAAACCGACATATCATAAGGGGTGATTTAGAATATCGACTAAATACGTACACGATTGGCTTGAGTTACCGGTATGAGAGTGGTTTCGAAAACGTCGATAATATATTTTTAGAAGACGATGTAATAATGGGCGTAAATCAACAATATCGTATCGGTCAAATATCAGGACATGTTTTTGATGTTCGGGCGGGAATGCCCATAAATGAAAACGTAGATATTATGTTGCAGGTTCGAAATATTACACAGCAAATTTTCATGGGCCGCCCCGCAGACATGTCCGCCCCGCGGATGTATCAGTTTCAATTGAATTATAACCTAAATAGTAAATAAATTAAGTAAAAAGATTATTTATAGCAAACGCAGCTTGAGATCCTTTATTGTTAGCATCTTTTTTAGATCTATCATAAGCATCATTTACATCATGAACATTTAAAACACAATTTGCAATGTATATATTTTTATCAATCGTCAATTTTATTAAACCATCTATTACGCCTTGTGAGATATATTCGTAGTGATCAGTGCCACCTTTAATAATTGCACCTATTGCAACGAATTTATCATATTTATCTGTAAGAGAGTTAATTTTATGAACAATTTCCCATGCTCCAGTC
>JALRKL010000214.1 GCA_023268875.1 Bacteroidia bacterium | reverse complement strand
TTCTCATAAACAAACGATATTGAATCTTTCCCTAATGTAACTTCACCGGAAACACTCAACACCTCCCCAGCGCCCTCATCGCCGCTTAACCAATACCAAAATGAACGATCTGCCTTTCTTTTCAAATGCACTCCGTACTTTTGAGAACCTGGCTTTAATTGCGCCCACTCGGGCATCAAACGATTCGCTTGAGGGGTGGCATCGAGCGTGATTCCATATCCCAAAAAAGACAATAAAAGGAAGCCCCCACAAATAATGGCCCCCGTTAAAAAGTACTTATGGCGTAAGAGATTTCTCAGCACGGATTAATCGTTTATTGCGAATATCTAAAGCTACAATTATAGCGGTAAATGCCCACAGGGGAACCGCCAATTTATCGTATTGACTGTAATTATTCAAAACCGCATGCGCATGATAGGATACCAACCCTAAAAAAACCATGTACGTAGTGAGGCGAATTTTCAAAGAGGGGGTGGTATAAATAATGTTAAACGCGCTAGATAAGGTAGCAAATACGATTCCCAACCAAAAAAACATGCCTACAAAACCCGTTTCACTCATCGCTGAAAAATACTCCGAATGGGCATCACCTAAATCTCCTGAATGCGTGCTGATAATGGTTAATTCGCTGCTCTTTTGAAAGGGCGCATATTGAAACACATAAGTACCGGGACCAAAACCAAAAATAGGTCGCTCCAAAACCATTCGAGCTGCACACTTCCAACGATTGATGCGCTCTAAATTACTCGGATCTGTAGAAATATTGCTCACCGATTTCACGTGACCTTCCAGCTCGTCGCTGCTGCCCTGCTTATTGGCTTCTAACGCATATTGTATGTCATTTTGCTTCAAAAACGCAACCGTTCCAACCGTTAGAAAAGCCAATACTATCCAGTAAAATCGAACCCTAAAACGGGTTAACAACCACGCCCCTAAAGCCACAATCAAGCTCAGCCAAGTGGCTCGGGTAAAACTCACTACTATGGCAAAAAGCAATATGCCTAATAACAACAAAATTACAGGACCCGCCGAAATGGGCATTCCAAATTGTCTGACGTACAACGCATAAATCAACAAAACAAACACGCCGTAAGCAATGGCCGCCGCATACATTCCGTGGTCTGGAAAGAAAGGCCAAGATATCCCATAACTGGCCGAGCGAGAAAATCCATATTGAGAATGCATCAACAAAGTATATCCTACCATTATGAGCATAAACGCCATGAACCATTTGAGATAAAAATGTATTCTTTCGTAATTAGAAAATATTAGCAGTCCCAAATAGAAAAACAAAGTAATGTACCAAGTTCGGGCCAAACTGAATTTTGCGCTCACCAATGGCATGCTAGAAAACAAGGTGCTTATCCAAAGCCATGCCAAATACAAACTCACAAAAAGCACCACAGGATGTTTCAAATAGAGCACATTTATAGCTCTTTCCTTATATATATGTATGCCCATCAACACGAATAGGAAGATATATATGGGCTCTGTGGGTAGCGATAATCCAAAACCACCTCCTAGATCTTCAATATTGATGGCTAAAGGCGTAATGGCACCAAACAAAAGAAGTGTTTTCTCAGTAAACAAAACAGAGGCGTACAAAACCAATACCGCCGCTGGAAGCAGCAATATCCAATACGCCGCATTCAGAATGCCCCAAATCATGCCAGAAATCAGCAGCAACAAAACCGCAAGCAAAACGATTTTCCGCCTTGCATCCAGCTGATTTAAGGACAATTGCATTTAAATTATTTTTTACTGAACAGTTCAACGGTAATCAATACTACCGCTGTTGCCAAAAAGGTGCTTAAAACGGAAAGTAGCAATACAAAACTGCGTTTAGGCCAGAACTTTATTTCAGGAACCGTGGCGGATTCTACCGTAAATTTATGCGATAAGCGCTCGCCTACGTCTACTTGCCGTTTCTCAAACTGAGTAATTAAGTTACTCTCCTTCTCTTCCTCGAGCTTAATCAACTCGTTCAGAGCAATAAAGTCACCACCATTGGCTACCAACGACTTTCTCTCATCGAGTAACTGCTGCAACTGACCGGTACGACCTGAAGATTGTGCTTTGTAAATTTCTTCTGCCAAAGCACGCGATTGTTCCTCGTAATTGGTAATACCTTTGGTTCCCAATTCTCTCAATTCATTCTTGATATTTTGGATTTTACGCTGCTTTTCTTCTAAAGCCCTGCGCACTATGTCTAAGGCAGGTGTGGCAATCTGATTTTGAACTTCTGTTTTAATGGAATCGTATAGATCGGCTATTCCATTGGCTAATTTAGCCGCCATTGCAGGGTCTTCATCTAATACCTCGATTTTGATACTTAAATATCGAGTGCGCTCAAAATTGAAATTATCTTTGATTTTATTGTCTAACGCGTATTTAGGATATTTCTCTTTTTTAGGATCAATTCCATAGTGCTTCATTAGGTCAAAGTTCCTCACCAATCTGCCTAACAAAGTTCCCGACTGAATAATCTGTAAGGCCTTTTCTGCCTCAATTTCCTCCCCAAATTCCAAAGGATCTTGTTGCCTTTGATTCAATTCAGTTAATAGTGCATTTGAAATCGAATTATTTTTGGTAGGATAAAAAATATGCTGTGCTCTATACTTAGGCTTTGTGATAGAGGGATGCGTAACCACTGTAGCAATTACTGCTGCTACTGCGCAACTTATCAAAAAAACCTTGCGCCAACGCCAAAAGAAATTAACAACGCTAACTAAGGTTATGGGTTTAACTTGCGACTCGTCAATTAAGTTAATAGTTGAAGGAGAATCAGAATTTTCTGTCATAAAAAATACAATAGGCTTTCAAAGATATTTAAACGCCGCTTTATGACCTTGTATTTCTCAAGATTTCTTTAGTTTATCCACAAAAATGTCACTTAAGGCCTTTACAAATCGAAAAACCTCAAGGCTAAATCAATTTCATGATCGTTTTTGTCGTTGCTATCTTCCGAAAGGTAAATTTGAGACACTCGATAACCTTGGCGCTCCAAAGTCGCCGTTACCGTGCGCACGTATGTGGTATTTACCTTAATATTTACCTTCAACCTTCCCATATCTAACTGACTTACCATTAACCCCAAAACTTTAGCCCCATTTTCTTCTATCCAGCGTGCAATAGTAGCTGGGGTATAGTCTTTTTCGTCCAATTCTAAAACCAAAACAGCTCCCATACCGCGGTATGTGAGCGATTGGGTAATTAGTTTATTTATCTGTTTTTGGTCTATCGCTCCGATATACACACCTTCAACATCCACAACACCAAGCACCGATAATTCATTAGCGGCTAACATTGGCACTAATTCATACAAATGCTGGTCTTCAAATGCCTTGGGAGCATGTGGATTGACAGCAACTACCTCTGAAAGTACTTGAGACTTATCTTCATAAGAATACAAAGTCTGCAGTCTGCAATAATTATAAATAGATTTATTTTCAAGAACGGGCAATTCTGAAAATCCTTGCGTTGCCAAGTAATCAATTGCAGTTTCTACCGAGTCGGTAGTACGCAATGCATGCACTTGTTCTGATAAAAGTTCCTTGGCGATCATTTGCCAAATATAGCAGATTTATAATGAAATCACCATTTATGTGTTTCATCATTGTGCCATGAATCTTGCAATTTCATAGTACGTTCGATTAAGTCTCGCACACACCCCTGTCCACCCGAAACTTGACTTACGAAATGAGCAACTTCAAGCACATCAGCACAGGCATCTTTCGGACAACATCCCAAACCAACTTGTTGCAAAATAGGAACATCGGGTAAATCATCTCCCATATACGCCACTTGCGCGGCTGTTAATCCTGTTTTCTGTAGGAAGTCTTGGAACGCCGTTACCTTTTCTTGTTGCCCTAAGTAGATATGCGTGATTCCCAGTCCTTCGAAACGCTTGCGCATTCCTTCAGATTTCCCCCCGGAAATAATGCCTACGTGATATCCTGTTTTTACGGCATGCTGTAAGGCAAAACCGTCTTTGATGTTAACGGAACGCAACATATAGCCCTCTTCGGTTACCAAAACCTGTCCAGGCGTCATTACACCGTCAACATCAAAAACAAATGCTTTTATCTCTTTGAATACGGGAATTAAATTCGACATAATTACGAATTTACCAACCCAAAACCCAAGCAAAAATCAACGGAGCCACAATGGTAGCATCGCTTTCTACGATAAACTTAGGTGTATCGATGTCTAATTTCCCCCAAGTAATTTTTTCATTCGGAACGGCGCCTGAATAACTGCCGTAACTCGTGGTACTGTCAGAAATTTGGCAGAAATACGACCAAAAAGGAATGTTTTCCATTTCCATATCTTGATAGAGCATTGGCACTACACAAATTGGGAAATCGCCGGCAAAATGGCGCATATCGGGGTCAAGGACCGGTCATTGATCTGGAACACTGACCTGATCGAAGCGCTTGAGCTTGAAAATCTGATGGGGCAAGCCTTGGTGACGATCCGGTCGGCCGACCAGCGGCAGGAATCACGCGGCGCGCATGCCCATGAAGACTGGCCAGAACGTGACGATGACAATTGGATGAAACATACGGTTATGTGGCTTGACGAACATAACAAGTCGCGGCTGGGATACCGTCAGGTCGTAATGAAAACCCTGAGCAATGACATTGCGCCCATCCCGCCGGCGCCACGGGTCTATTAGGACAAGGTACGAGGATCAGTTATGGCCGAGTTCAAGCTTCCTGCAAATTCCACGATTACCGACGGCAAAACCTATCAGGTTGGCAATGCTGGCGGTGATGTCCGGACCTTCAAGATTTATCGCTGGTCGCCAGATGATGATGCCAATCCGCGGATTGACTCATTCGAGGTTGATCTCGACGACTGTGGCCCGATGGTGCTTGATGCGTTGATCAAAATCAAAAACGAAACCGATAGCAGCCTGACCTTTCGCCGGTCATGCCGCGAGGGTATTTGTGGGTCATGTGCGATGAATATCGACGGCACCAATACATTGGCCTGCCTGAAAAGCATCCGTGATGTCAAAGGCGATGTGAAAATATACCCGTTGCCGCATATGCCGGTGGTCAAGGATCTGGTGCCCGATCTCAGCCAGCCCTACCGGCAGCTGACATCGATCGAACCGTGGCTGAAAGCCGACAGCGCCGTTCCCGCCGACGGCGAGCGGCGGCAATCACCGGCCGAGCGCGAAAAGCTTGATGGGCTGTGGGAATGCGTGCTGTGCTTTAGCTGCTCG
>JALRKL010000193.1 GCA_023268875.1 Bacteroidia bacterium | reverse complement strand
AAAAGAAAGAGGGTATACATGAAGAATACAAGTTCCAAATGATGTACATGAAGGAAATGGACCAAACAGAAGAGATAAGTTTAGGGAACCCAATCGTCATAATGTCTAAGAGTTTTCAAGTTAAGTTTTGAATCAATTCTTTATCAATTTTATATTGCTCACAAAATCTCTTATGCCAGACTGTTGCATCGGTGTGGATGTAATTGTTGGGTTTCCTGGCGAGACAGATGCACATTTTTTAGACACTTATAATTTTCTCAACGAGCTGCCTATTTCGTATTTGCACGTTTTCCCATACAGCGAACGACCTAATACCACGGCAAGAAAGATGCAAGATGCTGTGCCATTAAAAACCCGTAACGACAGAACTACTCAGTTGCGATCCTTGAGCGAGAAGAAAAAAAGAGCATTTTATGAATCGCAGTTGGGACAAACGCGTATGGTTTTGTTTGAGTCGGAAGTGCGAAATGGCAACATGCAAGGGTATACCGATAATTACGTAAGGGTTGTTAGTCCTTACGACCCCTTAATGATTGATACTTTGGTGCCATTTAAACTCCAGCAGATAGATACCGATTTCTTAATGCAAGGAGAGTTTGAAACTGCCGAAATAAGTCGTTAATTTGTTTTGTGTTTCCAACCCTTTACCATTTTTTACGTGATACCCTAGGTATTGAAATTGCCTTTTTAGAAATAGTTAATACGTTTGGGCTTTTCGTGGCTCTTGCAATTGCTGCGGCCTATTGGGCTATGCAAACAGAATTTGCCCGTAAAACAGGTTTGGGTTTATTCCCAATGAAGAAAACAACCGTGATAATTGGAGCACCTGCACCGAACATTGAGTATGTGACGAACGGCATCCTGGCCTTTGTATTCGGATTTAAAATTTTGTACCTCATTCAAAATTCTGGCGGTGGGTTTGTGCCACAAGATCATATATTCACATCCGAAGGAAATCTGTTTTTTGGGGTTTTGTTTGGCCTTGCTTCGATTGGTTACCGCTATTACACCGACAAAAAAGAAAGGAAGAATCCGCCTGTAGAGAAAACTGTAAATCAAGGTATTGCCGATGAAATGGGTAATATTACAGCAGTGGCATTGATATCGGGATTTTTAGGTGCTAAGATTTTTCATATTCTTGAAACCCCTGAAAATTTCAGCTTACAGGTGGTTTTAGATCAGCTTTTCACCACAGGAGGCTGGACATTTTTTGGAGGTCTTATCTGTGGAGCAGGTGGTGTATTGTGGTATACATCTAAGAAAGGATACGCACTTTTCCATGTATTGGATGCGGGTGTTCCAGCTATGATGTTGGCATACGGAGTAGGTCGTTTTGGTTGCCATTTTTCAGGAGATGGAGATTGGGGTATTGCCAATCCCAATCCAAAATCTTGGTTGCCCGATTGGGCTTGGGCATATAAGTATCCCCACAATGTTTTAGGTAAAAGCTATGGCGGTCCCGATATGGAATTAATCCCGGGTTGTGAAGGGAACTATTGCTATCAGTTAATTAATCCCGTATATCCTACGCCCCTTTACGAGGCTCTAATGGCCTTAACTTTATTTGCTATACTATGGTTTTATGTTCGAAAACTAGCTCTAAAACCCGGCCAGGTGCTTTCCATATACTTGGTTTTTGCAGGGGTGGAACGGTTTTTGATAGAGTCTATACGAGAGCATGGCGATAGTTTGTATACCCTAGGCAACGTTATTTTTTCACAAGCACAAATGATTTCCCTTGCCCTCATCGTTAGTGGTATAGCAATATGGTTTCTTGCATCCAAAAATATTATCAAAGCACCCGCTCCCTCAAAACAATAGCCGTTTTTTTCTTTTTGTTTTTCGTGGGAAGCTCCCATGTTTGGGCTCAAGTAAAAGATACCGTTTTCGTTGATTATGAACGCTTGGATGCCATAGAACTGTCTAGTGGCATTGACGAGGAAAAACGCAAGCAATACCTCATACTTAAGCGTAGGGTAATAAAAACCATGCCTTATGCAAAAATGGCCGCCTTTAAAATTAGGGCTATGGAAGATGAATTAGCCACAATTAAAGGCAGGCGTGCGCGTAACAAATACATAAAAAAGTGCGAGAAAGGATTAAAAGCAATGTATACCGAGCAGTTAAAAAAGATGACGATCGGAGAAGGACAGGTTTTGATGAAATTAATTCACCGGGAAACAGGCAAGACAACCTGGGAAATTATGAAGGATTATAGCGGTAACGCGGAAGCCTTTTTTTGGCAAGCATTTGGGAGTTTTTGGGGTCATAATTTAAAACGCGAATTCGATCCCGTTATCGATTATCAAATTGAACACATTATTCAACTGGAACGTTTAGAATGATTTAAGACTTCATTTGATTTTTTAACAGACCGTAAAGTAAAACCGGAGCTCCGATGATGGCGGTTATAGGATTTACCGGCAACACGGTATGAGGTATTAAATGATGCGCCAATGTATCAGCGGTCAAACACAATGCGCCACCCCAAAGTAAGGTAGGAATAATAACCTTTGAGTGGCTTTCAGAACGCACAATGCGTTTGGCTATATGCGGTGCTACTAAACCAACAAAACCAATTGGGCCCGCAAACGAGGTTATCCAACCGGCCAAAATAGCACCTCCTAGAATTAAGATGAGCCGGGTTTTTTGGAGTGAAATACCGGTAGATTGCGCGTACAGGTCTCCCAATAAGTAAGAGTCTAATGAATTCCTCATGCTCCAAATAAGGCCCGTGATTAGGCAAGTTGGAGTCAATAGCAATGCCCAGTCGCCTTGCTGAAATTGCTCAAAACTACCGAGTCCCCAAAACGTAAAGCGCTGAATTTCTTCGGCATCTCCGAATTGCTGTAGCAATTGTATTCCTGCGGAGAATACATATCCCATAACCATTCCGGTTAATAACAATCGGGTAGGAGAGTTGAATCCTTTACTTAGAAACAATTGTAAACCCAATGCGGCGATAGCCCCCAATAAGCTACTAAAACTCGCACCTAACATAGAAAACCCAATTCCCCAAGTGCTACCAGCAAAAATATACAGAGCCATTCCTAGGGAAGCCCCTGGAGTGACTCCAATCAGAAAGGGTCCGGCAAGGGCATTTCTGAAAAGTGTTTGCATAAGTAATCCGCTCAAAGCCAAGCCCATTCCAGACAAAAGTCCCCCTGAGATGCGAGGAATTCGAAACTCTTCAATAATCCAAACATCTAATTGATTCATATCTTTTAGAT
>JALRKL010000049.1 GCA_023268875.1 Bacteroidia bacterium | reverse complement strand
ACATAATAAATACCATTTGTACAGCTAACAATCTTAAATAATCAAAGTATTTAAACCTATTAATTTTTCAATCCCAAATAATCAAATCCGCAATGGATATAATCCCAATCAGAAACCGCCCCTAATCCCAGCAGATTTCGCAAGAACCAAAATCCAAATAACTCATAATGCTACAAAACAACAGCCTAATATCCCACGAGCAAAGCGAGTATCCCTCAAAACAACAGCCTAAAATCCTACGAGCCTAGCGAGTCTAACACGAGGCGACAGCCGAGTATACCGCGAGCGAAGCGAGTATCACACAAACCCACCCTCTCTGTCTAAACTACGAAAATGAATTGCCTCGGCTATATGCTCTACTCCGATATCTGCACTACCTGCTAAATCGGCGATTGTTCGGCTTAATTTCAATATTTTATCGTAAGCTCGTGCACTCAAATTTAACTTCTGCATGGCCGCCTTCAATAAGAGTTGACCCGCCGCTGGAATCTTACAATATTCCGAAATTTTATTACTTGGCATCATCGCGTTGTTATAAATCCCGCTATCTTTCGGATATCGATTCGCCTGAATTTTCCTAGCATATAACACCCGTTCCCGTATTTGAGCGCTTTCCTCCCCTTTGTGTTTTCTTGATGTTAATTCCTCATGACTAATAGGTGTTACCTCCATGTGGATGTCGATACGATCCAAAAGTGGGCCAGAAATCTTATTTAAATAACGGGTAATATTCCCCGGTGCACAAGTACATGCCTTGGTCGGATGGTTCAGATAACCACATGGACAAGGATTCATACTTGCAACCAACATAAACGATGCCGGGTAATCCACCGACCAGCGCGAGCGAGAAATAGTAACCCTTCTTTCCTCTAAGGGCTGTCGTAATACTTCCAAAACCGACCTCTTAAATTCGGGCATCTCGTCCAAAAACAACACTCCATTGTGCGCCAATGATATTTCACCCGGTTGAGGGTTGTTTCCACCCCCTACTAATGCCACATCTGAAATGGTATGGTGTGGCGCCCTAAATGGACGAACAGCCATTAAACCCGTATTTATTCCAGTTTTACCGGCCACTGAATGAATCTTTGTAGTTTCTAAAGCTTCGTGCAATGAAGGGGGAGGCATTATTGTTGGTAATCTGCGTGCAAGCATGGTTTTTCCCGCCCCTGGCGGACCAAACAATAAAATATTATGTCCACCCGCCGCGGCTATTTCCATAGCCCTTTTAATATTCTCTTGACCCTGTACATCGGCAAAATCGACATCGTAATCGTTCAAAGCCTGCTCGAAATCTCCTCTAGGATCTACAGTTGTGCGTTCTAAAGGTATACCTTCATGAAGAAACGCCGCCGCCTCTCGCAAGTTTCTGACTCCATATACTTCGAGATCCTTTACAATTGCAGCTTCCTTTGCATTTGCCTCAGGTAAAATAAAACCTTTAAATCCATCTTTCATAGCCTGAATCGCTATAGGCAATGCTCCTTTGATGGGTAACAGCCTGCCGTCAAGCCCTAATTCTCCCATAACGATATATTCCGACATTCGGTCTTGAGATATCTGAAAAGATGCCGCCAACATCGCAATAGCAATGGGTAAATCATAAGCGCTGCCTTCTTTTCTAATATCAGCCGGAGCCAAATTAATGACTACCTTTTGTCTGATAGCATCAAAACCGCTGTTGCGTATAGCCGCATCACAGCGGAAAAGACTCTCCTTTACGGAAATATCGGGTAATCCGATAATAAATGTAGCAAACTCAGGCGTTGTTGTTGCATTCGCCTCAACTGTAATCGTGGTGGCATTCACGCCGTGCAATGCCGATGCATATCCCTTCACAACCATATCTTTCTCCTCCCATAATTAATTAAAGTCTCTATAATATTAATTGTCCTCGCACTACTTGAAGACCTAAATTATTAACCGATTTGAGATTTTCATCTCTCATATTTTGAAATATTGTAAGTGTATATTTTCCTTTCTTTAACGGCATCTGCATCAAAAATGGCTCCTGGTATGAAATCAAATTTGAAACCCCTTTACCTTTCCATCTGCCAATATTATCTGAAAGCACTAATTGAAACTGATCCTTCCGAAAATAACCCTCCGGACCCTTCAGTGTATACAACATCCAAATATTGGAATACGCATATGCCGAGGTAATCCTCAAACCCGATAGTAAATTATAGTAATGCGTTTCATCCGTTATTTCAAATGTAAACGACTTACCCGCTTCCCAGTTCCAGCCCGATTGGTTTACATCGACAAACTCTTCATAAATGATGTTTTCTGAAGGTCTGCATGCCGATAATCCAAATATTAGAATGGGCAATAAAAATCTATATGTTTGATTTAACATGGATGTATTAATTTTAACAAGTCGTCTTTTTGATTCCATAGTATTTCCACGTCAATGTGGATTTCGTATATGCTGATTTTTTCTTCCAAAAGAATGGATATCAGACCATTATTCTGAATTCTTTGTAGGTCTTTTCGAGTTACTATTAGCGAATTTACCGACTTATCCCTACACGTTTTCAACCAAAAGTGAACATCTCTTTCACTAAACTCGTGGTGATCGGAATACGGAATGTAATCAACAATGTCCCAACCCAATATTGATTCATCTAAACCCTCCTTTTGAGCAATTCCTGTTACCAAAAGAGCCCTTTTCTCCTGAGATTCATTATACAAGGCACGCGGCTCGCTTTGTCGGTAATGGGCAAAGAAAATATGCAATGTATCCAATCGGCAATCTTTCAAATACAACTGAGCTTCCTCTTTAGTTAGCTCCGAAGGACATTTCGTTATAATTACAGCGTTGGCGAAGGTGGCTGCATTTTTAAACTCCCTTAAATTTCCTACCGGTAAACAAAAACGTTCTTCCCAAAACGGTCTATTGAAAGGTGTTAGTATCACACTCTTATTTGCAGATAAACGTAAATGTTGATACCCATCATCAAGAATTACCCAATCTACTTTTTTGTCATTATAAATTTGTTCCAATCCTTCTAAACGGTCTTCACAAACGTAAACTGGTGTCTGTTTTTGATGATTAAATATCTCCAAGGCTTCGTCGCCCACATCTACGAATGTTGAATCTTCATTTACTTTAAAAAACCCTCTCGTTTTTCGACCGTAACCCCTAGATAAAACACCAATTTTTTGGTTGACAAACGATTCTAATAAGAATAAAACCATCGGCGTTTTACCACTTCCCCCTGCGCTCAAATTTCCTACTACCAAATTAGGCAAAGCACCATGCTTTCGTAAGTTGAACGCCTCAAAAACCCATCTTTTTACTCCAGTAAACATACCGTAACCCCAAAGAAAAATAGGAATTATTATTAACGATATGTACCAGACAGGGGACATTACAAGTAAAAGGACTGACCTTTTAGCGGGGTATATACTTCAGAAATTCCATTTACATCTGCAGCTAACGTTTTCATCTGGGTTTCTTCACCATGTACTAAGAATAACTTTTTCAAATGACCTCGCTTTCGAGTTTCTTCAAAATAACCTAATAATTGAGGATGGTCTGGGTGCGCACTAAATACATCCGTACGGTCAATTTTTGCATGTACCGGTCTTTCTTTACGGTTTATTTCTACAAATCCTTGCCCTTTTAACAACCTATCACCCAAAGTTCCTTCTGCACAAAATCCAGCAATCAAAATGGTATTTTGATCGCTTGCAATATTATTGCGAACGTGCATCTGTATTCTTCCTCCCTCAACCATTCCGGCTGCTGAAACAATGATACAGGGTTCTGGCAATACGCTCAAATACTCACTTTCTCTATCATCCTCCACAACATGCAATAGTGGGAAATTAAAAAGCGATCCATATTTATTCTGAAACTCCTGTGCCTCCTCATTCAGATAATCAATATTATATTGATAAATGCGAGTCGATTTTATAGCAAGTGGACTGTCAGTGAACACTTTTATGTTCGGCATTTTACCATCCTTATACAACTGATGTATGGTGAATAAAATAGCTTGAGTACGTCCAACACTGAATGCAGGAATTACCAATTTCCCCTTTCTATCTAGGCATGTATCCATAATTTGGTCTAATAGTATTTCCTCTGCCTTACGACTATCAGTGAAATGTTTTCTACCGCCATAAGTACTTTCAGAAACCAAAAAATCAAGTCCTTCCATTGGCATAGGATCAGGTACTAATTTAGAATTATAATTACCTAAATCACCGGTGAAACCTAAGGTTTTTTCTTCACCATCCTCCTTGATTTTTAAGGTAGCACTCATCGCTCCCAAAATATGACCAGCCGGACTTAGAGTAATGCTTAAATCATCCCCAAAATTCCAAGACTGACCTGGATTTAAAACAACGGCCATATCCAACATGTCTTCGATATGTCTTTTTGCATATAGTGCCTGAGGAATGGGGCCCTTCACTTTGTTTTTCTTTTTATTTCTATAAAACTGTTTCCGTCGTTTTCGAATATCTTGTAGTTGGATATTCAAACTATCCTGTAACAAATACTCGCTTAATTCAAGGGTAGGAGCTGAGCAAACAATATGGCCTGCAAAACCCTGTTTTATTAAATTAGGCACGTTACCGGAATGATCTATATGAGCGTGTGTTAGTATTAAAATATCTATATCAGAAGCGGCGAAGGGAAATGTGGCATTTTGAGTTTCAAATTCTTTGCGATTCTCATAATCTAACCCACAATCAATCAAAACATTGGTGCCGCTTTCTAACTCTAACAGATGCATACTTCCCGTCACTTGCTGTGCAGCACCCCAAAAGGTAATTTTCATCCTCCAAATTTACAACACTGCGCGCGAACGCGCAGTGCGTAAATTCATTAGTGTATTAAATATTGCCCACTTAGGGGTGTACAAAGACCTTCTCGGTATGACTATTGCCTTCGCTTTCTACAACTACGAAATAAATTCCTGTACTTAATAAAACTTCGCAATTGTCTTTGGTAAGTTGAGCAGATTTAACCAATGATCCATTCGTTGCATATACCCAAACCTTGCCCGTTTCGACATTCACCTTGATTTTACCCTGTCCTCCAATTACAGAATTTTGATTATCTATATCATTTAAATCCAAAGTGCTTTCATTCTCCTCAGTTATATATCTCTGACTTAATATATCCGTTGGATCATGATCAATACTACATGTAGCACTTTCAAACTTGGTCATTAAACTAGCCTGTACTTGCAACGGAAAGCCAGCATTCGTTAATTTAATATATTGCTTATTTAATGAGTCAGAGTTAAACTTGGAGTGTATTGGAAAGAAGCGATTACTACCCAAATTAACACGCTTTGTCCCCCAATCGTAATAACTAGCCGACTTTACTAATCTATAGCTACCTTTAATAAATGGTTGTCCTTTATAATTATATCGATTGTGGTGGAAATAATTATAACCACTCGCCCACATCTCGCTGTTGTCTAATTCAATTGCAGCCTCAGACTGATTGGTAAAGACATTAACACCCGCGGTAAACTTTCGATTGAGTAATGCACTTTCTAAGACAACCGATCCATCCATTCGCAATGAAGATTCTGTGGCCAGAATACCCGTTTTATTACCTCCAAATCGATGACAGTTAATAAAAACACCGACCTTGTCTAAACTGTAACCGAGATCATTTTCGTAAAATTCGTTATTCAATGTTAATAATTGTCCATAGGCCTCGGTTGTGTTTTTTACCTTTACTCCTATTCCATTATGGTGGAATTTCGTTTTCTCAACGACGCTTTCCTTCCAAATATTATTCATGGAAAGTCCGACTTCGTTTAACTCAAAAGTTGACTTAGATACATTCACGTAACTTGTTTCCACATGCATCCCAACTTTACAACGGGCAAATACATTTCCCGTGTAGGTATGGTTCCCTACTTTTCCATTCTGATCGTAATAAATTCCTGTATCTTGGCGATAAAATTCTAAATTTTCGAATGTGCCTTGAGGTCCTGTGAAATGGAACCCGCCACAATAGGAATCTGTCCATTCAACTGGCTCCATTCTAGATTGTGTTACCGAAGCACGACCTTTTAAATAAGCACGACTTTCTGGTCCGAAACACACAACCGAGCGCGCAATTTCAAATCTTGTCAATGACTTTCCGAACCCTGATTCTGGAAACCTCATTGGACCTTCAATTTGAATGGTGCGGGAACCGTTTTTCCCATTTCCCTCGAATATCATGGATGCTTTGCTCGCCGTGATTTTTGCATCGCCAAAACCGTGTCCGACATTGGTGAACTTGACCAAACCCACGATACCATCAATGCCCGGGATAGGCTGAAATCTAACTCCACTATCTAAAATCAAGTGTCCTTTCATGTGAAACAACGCATTAGAACCTTGTAAATAAACCTTCGCCCTTTCCGATATACGCAAAGTAGCCCCGCTTTCGATAACTAAAGATGCACCATCTTCAATGCGTAAAATAGCATCGTCTTTTAACCACATCTCAGAGCCCGACTTTAAGATCAAATCATTACTTCCCTTTAAAATTCGTAATTCGCCGTTATGTCGAACATCAAAATGAGTATTTCCCCCCAATAGCAACTTTGTGGGTTGATAATGATTCCCAATAATAAATAATGCGCTATCTCTGATGTCAAACTGGGCACCCGCACAATCGCCCCCATAAAAAACTCTTTCTTTTGCACTTCTTGCTAATAAACTGTCTTCCTTATTCCATCCCGGAAAGTTTCCAACTCCGTTCAATTCGAATATGCCATTACGGTAAACCGTTAGACCTTTTAAGGTACGACTATGAGGGCTTCTTAAATTATACTCATCAGTGACCGTATGGGCATCATCGGCCTCTGATACATCTAAAAGTTGCGCAATCAACCAATCCACATTCCCGTTTCTCGATGTATCTAATTTGATGTGTAATTGATTTTCGCTCGGAATATAAATACGTTGAAATGGAGATCGCATATCATTACTCAATACATTTGACATATCCCCTGAATTAATTTCAAACCCCTTCTCTGTAATACTTTGTTTGTCAAAACCCGTAGAAGTTATATCCAAGGAACTTACAGTCGGTACAAAACAACTCTCATCACTTAAAAAGCCTGTTTTCAAAAACCACGTTTTACCTAACTCCTCGAAAATTTGAAATTGCTTCATGATAGACCCTGCCACATGATCCCACAGTAAGTTGTCCTTGTTAGAGCGGAATTTCTTTCCAAAGTTCACCCTTCCATTGTAGTATTCTTTCGTTTTTCGATCGTAAAAGTTTTCGGCATAAATGTCAACCAAATAATTCTTAACCAAGCCAAAAAGCAACATGGTTTTCAGTTGCAACCTCATTAACGGCATTCCCGGTTGTAATTTTTCGCTCGCACTGTAATTCATATTCGCCAACTTACCAGCAGAATTGCCATTACTTATAGCGAATAACCACGGTTTACTCGGATAAGCCCCGAATAAGCTGTCCTCTCGCAGCCACAAACGACGGGCCTGCGCTTCTCGAAGGTTCGAATTTTCATGATTAACCAATAACTGCTCCGTTGCTGTTCTGCGGATTATTCGATTAAATAAATCATCACACACGCCCAATGTTCCTTTGAAGTATTTAATCGTATTCTGCAATCCCAATGATAAATTAGCACCCTGATGAGGCGAGTCAAAACTAGTTAAACTAACTACACAGTGAGAAATACCTCGATTCTCCATTTGACGTAACGCCCTTTTCGCCACAATTCCACCCATACTAACGCCTAAAACATGCATTTCACGACCGCACATTTGTTGCTGTACCTTTTTGATTACTTCAATTAAAACCTCAGCATTGTGATTCATATCTTGAGCACCATCCCAAAAATCCACATATACGATATCAAAACCCGCCTTTCGCAAACGTGCGATTGCCTCAGGAGCCTCGCTGATCGACTCCCAAATTTTCCATATTTGCGAAGGAACATCCCAATTTTTCCCTTTTAGCAAGTCTATATAC
>JALRKL010000039.1 GCA_023268875.1 Bacteroidia bacterium | reverse complement strand
CATTTTTATATATGTGGGAGAAAGTGGGTAAGATTTATCACTTTTTAGGCATTTCAAAAAATTCGGATTTTATCCTTATATTTGATATGTGTCCTTGTCCACTATTTATCGACTGTTAATTGTATCTTTTCTCGCTTTAGCTTCAGGGGTAAAAGCGCAAATAAGTCGATTTTTTGTAGCGGATATCCAAATTAGGAATTACGGTTTTGATCTTGGGTTTGGACAGAAATCCAATTGGCACTCGAATGACTTTTCGGAATCTTTTGGATTGCGTTTGGGAAATATTCAACATCCCAAAGAGGTTTACGTAGTGAATCAATCCTTACCGGCTAGTGAGCCTTTTGTGATGGATAAAATAAACCGAACATGGGTCGTGAGGCCTTATTATGCGCGCAGTTGGAATTTATCTCAGAGAAAGTCTCGATTTGATGTGGGTATTTCTTTTCAAGGAGGTGTCCATTTGCCTTTGGCTTATGCTTGGCCTATTTATGTATGGGTTTATCGGTCGAATCTGCCTTTCGATGCGGTTGAAGAAATGCGTTACGACCCCTCTCAACACGATGTTCAATTCATCGGGGGTGAGTCTTCCTATACCCGTGGATTTTCCGAAGGTAAATTAATTCCCGGTTTGGGTGTTTCGGCGGCGTTAAGTCTTGAGTGGGGAAGTTACCGAAACCTGAGTAATACGTTGAGCATTGGGGTTATGAATGATTATTTTGTTCAAGAAATACCACTTTTGCATTCATTAAATAACAACCCTCGAAACCTTCTCGCTCTATTTATTAACTTTGCTGTAGGATTTGGTGCAAACCAATAGTGGTTCTAACACAAATCCACTCATTCAACCCATTAAGAACCGACGTCGTGATTGAACTTCCCATAGTAAAAAAAGAAACCCCAAGAGGCCCAAGTAAACCTAAATGGTTAAAAATCGATATCCCGTTTGGTGAGAATTATACCCGTGTAAAACGTATCGTTAAAGAGCACAAGCTTCATACTATTTGCGAAGATGGTCGTTGTCCGAATATGGGCGAATGTTGGGGCGCGGGCACCGCTACGTTTATGATTTTGGGAAATGTATGCACCCGCAGTTGTTCGTTTTGTGCAGTGGCGACGGGCAGGCCAGGTGAATATGATCTAGATGAACCAAAACGCGTGGCCGAAGCGGTTAAATTAATGGGGGTAAAACATTGTGTAATTACCTCGGTTAATCGCGATGAATTAAAAGATAAAGGCGCCACGGTTTGGGCCGAAACCATAAAAGAAGTGAAAAAGATGGCGCCAGATACAACCATAGAAACCCTAATACCGGATTTTAAAGCACAATGGGATTTGTTGTATATGGTACTTGATGCCCAACCCGAAGTGGTTTCACACAATATGGAAACCGTGGAAGAATTGTATAGACTTGTTAGGCCTCAAGCAAAGTATTACAGAAGCTTAGAACAAATAAAACGCACAAAAGAATACGGGCGACGTACAAAAAGCGGAGCCATGTTGGGATGCGGTGAAACCGATGATCAGGTTAAAAAATTAATAAACGATTTGAGAGAACACGGTTGTGATGTTCTCACCTTAGGGCAATATTTGCAACCTACCAAAATGCATCTTCCCGTCGCTGAATATGTACACCCGGATAAGTTTAAATTTTGGGAGGAATATGGCCTTGATCTAGGCTTTAGATTTGTAGAAAGTGGCCCGATGGTTCGAAGTTCATACCACGCTGAAAAGCATGTACTTTAAACATAATTATAGAATTTCCTCATTTTATGAAGAAAAAATGGCAATAAAAGCAGGTGTAACGTGGTTGGAATCGTTGGAAAACACCACTTATTTGTCTTTATTTGCAATTCAAGCATTACATTAAACATAAAAACGCCAATATGAGAATGAATAGAATATTACCTGTACTTTCTACCGTAGCTTTTGCTGCCGGCATTGCCTTCTGGGGAAGCCAAGAGAAAACACCAATAGGTGTCGATCTGCAGAATCAAAATACGGAGTCGCACAAAGAACAGAGCATTCGCGGTGCAATAGAATCAATCTACAGCATGCGTTTGAACGAAGAAACAAAAACGTTAGAGCCGCAGTGGGTTGAAGCCGCAATCGCGAAAGCCGATGCCATGAAATCGGTTTCAAAACGTTTGAATACCAAGTTGGAATGGCAAAGCATGGGTCCTGATAACGTAGGTGGTCGTATTCGCGCTTTCTTGATGCACAATTCTAAGCCAGAGTTATGGTTTGCAGGTGGTGTTAGTGGAGGTTTATTCCGTTCTAATACTTACGGTCAAAGTTGGGTCCCAGTAAACGATATGCAGGAAAACTTAAACGTTACCTGTATTGCACAATTACCCAACAGTGGAAAAATCATTTACGGAACAGGTGAAGGTGGATTTACAAATTTAGCTGGAACTAAAAACGGCTCTCCCGCTTTTTACGGTTCTGGTATTTTTGTAAGCTCCGATGCCGAAGGAACAGATTTCAGCGTCTCCAATATTGCAAAGGACAATCGTTTTTGGCAGTGTAATGCAATGGTAGCACATCCAACTTCCGATATCATTTATGTGGCTACTGAATCAGGTTTGTTTGAAATTGATTTTTCAAATACTCCAGAAAAATTAAACCGCATAAGCGGAGGAGCTATTCGTGACCTTGTAATTGACAAGGAAGCCAATATCTGGTGTGCAACATCAAACGGCTTGATTTATAAAAAAGAAGCTTCTGCGAGTACTTTAACCGTTACAAATACGGGTGCTAATACTGGTGGACGTACATCATTGGCGGTTGCTCCCCAAGATATTAACACCGTTTATGCACTTGGAGCAAAAGGCGACGGTAGTTTGGGTAATTTATCCCGCACAACCGACGGTGGAAAAACTTGGCAGGTTCTAATGCAGGGTAATTCGTCTAACGATCTTTTTGGTTCTAACCGTCAAGGTTGGTACGACAACGTAATTAGCGTCTTCCCAACCGATAAAAATAAGGTTATTATGGGTGGGGTAGATTTGGCTCAATGGGATAGCATTAACGGATACCGCCAAATGGCGAGCATGTTTAATGTTCCATGGAACCGTTCTTATGTGCATGCCGACAAACATATCATTACCTGGAATACCAAAACATCTCCTGCTACCTGTATCGTGGGTTGCGATGGAGGTTTGTTCTCATCAAAAGATTTAAATACATGGACAAATATCAATCGTGGTTTCACAACCTTGCAGTTGTACAACGTTGCGGCTAATGAATTGGGTCATGTAGTAGGTGGAGCTCAGGATAACGGAACTCAACTTATTAATTTTACTGGAAACTCATTTAACGGAAAACCTTCCCAAACTGCGGTAAGCATTTACGGAGGTGATGGTTTTGATGTGGAATTTAGCCGTATCGATCCCAATATTGTATTCATGTCTACCTATTACGGTCGTGTGGTACGTTCCGCTAACAGCGGTCAATCTTCCTCAACTTTTTGGGATGATCGTCAAGAAGGTACGGTACAATCTGACTTCTATACAACATATAATTTATGGGAAAAAGACTCTGCCACTTCGAGATTATATCTTGCTAAAAACAGTCAGGTATGGTGTGCAATTAACCCTACGGATTTCGCCAACGATGTTCATTGGTTTTTAGTAGCCAAGAATCTTGGAAACGATCGAATTGTAGAGATGGATTATACTCCTGAGGGCGATCATCTATTTATCGCAAAAACGGGTGCTCTTTGGCGCTTAGATAGCTTGAATAGCGCTGAATATACTCTAGAAGCGAATCCCGCATCTACGGATATTCCAAAAGCAATTATTGCGAAGAAATTAAATATTCCGGCTATCTTAGGTAGAACCGTTACCGGAATCAGCATTAACCCAAGTAACCCAAACCATGTGGTGATTACTTTAGGTGCATACGGTAGAACCGTTTATGTATTGCAATCATTTGATGCATTATCAGACGAGCCTACCTTTACAAATATTACGGGTAATTTACCTCCAATGCCTGTATATGATGCGGTTATCGACGTTGACGATGCCAATCGTATTATCATTGGCACGGACTTAGGAATTTGGGCAACTGAGAATGGCGGTGTTAATTGGGAAGAAGCCAATGACGGACTCGCTCGTGTACCTGTGTTCGAATTGCGCGGTTATGAGTGGAGACCTTGGGAAGGTATGACCATCTATGCAGGTACTCACGGTCGTGGTTACTTCAAAACAGAGAATCTATTGACAAAAACTAAGAGAATCGCTAAAAAACAATTTGCTACGGTTTCAATTTATCCGAATCCAACAACCAATACCGCAACCACTGTTTTTGATTCGAAAGCGGTTGGTAAATCTCAATATGCCGTTTTAAACATAAATGGTCAAATTGTTCTAAACGGTGAAACTTCTACTGCGATCGGAGAGAACAAGTTGAATTTGAATCTTTCTTCACTTAAGAATGGTTACTATTTCGTTCGCATAACATCCGCTGATGGAGGTCAATTCACAGGTAAAATACTGAAAAACTAATTTAAGCAACCCTTAATGATAAAAAAGGCCATCTGAAAGGATGGCCTTTTTTTGCATAAGAAGTCTCGTCATAAAATAAGTTGACATAAAAAGAACTTATATTTTATAAAACCAGAAATAGAACAACGTAAGAAGCGAACGTATAGGGGATACGGTTTTGCTGTAAATTATAAATGTTTAAGGAAATTTAAAAATGTGAACTTGTCTACAAATAGTTACATATGAGGTGCAAATCACCCATTAATTCAATAGACTTCAGGAATGAACTTATCTATCTAAAGTCCCTTTAAATACAAATTCGGCAGGGCCCTCCAAGAATAGATTCTGATATTTACCTGTGCTTTCTTCATATTCAAAATAGAGAGCCAGTTTGCCGCCTTGTGTTACAACGGTAATCTTTCCATTATTCAATTGTTTGTATTGGGCATGTGCTAAGGCAACTGCAGTAACTCCGGTGCCACAACTCAAAGTTTCATCTTCAACTCCTCTTTCAAAGGTTCGGCATTCCAATAAGCGGGCATCTTGTTCAATGTAAAAGTTGACGTTTATCCCTTCTTTTTTGTAGGGGGTAGATAGCCGAATTTGCTTGGCTTCCTCTACGAAAGTATCGGGTAAGTGCTTGCATTTTTTTACATAATGCGGAGATCCAGTATTCAATTGCACATCGTTGTTATCCAGTTGGATTATCTGGTCAACATCGTTCATGCTGAGTTTTACAGTATCATTATTAATCCAAGCTTCGTGATGCCCGTCGGGCGCATTGAATACGATATGTCCGTTACGACCAATTCCCAAATCATGGGCCCAATGAGCGATGCAGCGACCACCATTTCCACACATACTGCTTAAATTGCCATCGGAATTGTAATAGATCATTTCGAAATCCACATTAGGTTCTTTGGAAGGCGCTAGAATCATTAATCCATCGGCTCCGATGCCAAATTTTCTATTACACCAAAATTCAACATCTAATTCAGGGATCTGTATTCGACCGTCGATTAATATGAAGTCATTTCCGGTACCTTGATATTTTACGAAAGGTATCTCCATTAATTTCTAATCTGTTCAATTAGGGTTTTGTTCTTAACCCATTCGATTTTCTCAAATTTGCCCATTTCGTTTGGGATTTTCCATATACCACTTCCTCCTTTTTCTTGCCAAGGTCCGTTTTCGCCCATGTCGAGGTAATAAATTCCTGAAATTTCGTAAACTAGTGGATTTGCTCCCCACAAATTATAAAGTAATATCTGTTGTTCGCCCTTTAAGTTTCCTTGTTTTATTTCAATGCGTGTTTTACCATTGGCATCTTCAATGTGCTGCAATTTAAACCTAGTAATTGCACGCTTTGTATCTATTTTAGGTTTGGCTAAGGCTGAATCTCTCGTTTTAGTCGCAGTTGTAGGACTAGGACTTATTTCTTCGGTATTAGATATACGCCCGCTCGTGTATTCTACTTTTTTGTTTGAACTCGATATCTTTGGTGCTAAGCGTGTGGTGCGATTTTCGTATGCATTAGCGACATCTTTATTTTCGATTGGAATAATTGGGGCCAATTTGATCGGGATCAGATTAACCTGAGTTAGCGCAACACTTGATTCTGCTTGAATTTCGGCGGGAGACGGCATTGTTGCGTCCCCAAATGTATATAAGGCAGGATCTGTTGTTTCAACGTTATTATCAGCGTCCATTAAAACGGCAACGCCCGATTCCATAATTGTATCCCTTTGATTTCGGGACTGTTCTAATGCGAGCAATGAATCTCTATAGTATCTTGAGGAGTCTTTTAACGATGATACCGTTTTATTTTTAGCCTTTTTCCAAAACTTGAATTTGTCTGATTTTTCATCCTTCAGCGTAATTATCTCTGCGGCGTCTTTGATGTTACCTGTTTCCAAGTATGAATAAATCGCAAAATAACTTAGAAGTAGGAATGTCACACTTGCGGCAGCATACATCCAAATATTGCTTTGTTGTTCTAGTTCCTCAGTTTTTACATGTTCCTTTATATATTCCTTAAGTTCAAGAGCTCCTTCGGAACGAATGCCTTCGATGAGCTTACCATAAAATTCCCACTGAATTTTCAGCTCCGCATCCAATTCCAAATCCGATAAGAATCGCTGCGATTCGTCATCCGACATTTCTTGATCGTAGTACCGAATAATGCGCTCATCAAAATCGCTCATCATGACAGAAAATCGTTTAGGTGGAACTTAGATTTAATTCGGCCTCCCAAGTCTTTCAAACACTGGTATTTTTTGGACTTAGCCGTATTTGTATTCGCCAATTGGTTGGCATCAGCGATGGTTTGCATGTCATACCCATCGAAATAATACATTAAAAGTATTTTACGACATAACTCACCCATTTCATTTAAATAATCGCGAACAATTTTTAGGTCTAGTCGTGTATCATCAAATGAAGATGTAGGTTCGTGTTTTACCTGGTCGATTGAGCCGTTTTCTCTTTTGTTTTTCTCGAGTTTTTTCAACCATTGATTTCGAACAATCGCGAATAGATAGGTGCTAATTTTTGCTTGTAATTCAAAATTCGGTTTTCGAGCATTCTGCCAAAGAATAACCAAGGCATCCTGCAAAAGGTCATCTGCATCGTCTGAACTCCCGCTGTTTTCGGTTATGTATTTGCGCACCATTCGTTCGTTTTCTTTATAAAGTTCAATAAGCACTTCGCGATCGCCTTGCTTGAGGCGTTCGATGGATGAAAGTGTTGTGTTGTTGTGACTTGACATTTCACGGACTATCTATACGACTTTATCGAAAAAGGTAAACGAATACTTATGCAAATTAAAGGAAGGAATCGATTTTTGCGTTGTTTTTAAACGAAAAACGCTAATTTTAACTATGATGAAGTCAAGAATGTTTCAAAAACGTACAATTGCCAACCTCGTCTTCGCAGGATTGGTCGGAGGCCTTGTCAGTTTATTTGGGTTTTATGCTTTGGCACCCCAACTTTTTAAAAGATCACCGTCAGGGGAATATCAAACCGCTGCGGCCCAAATGGCTCGATATGCAGCCTTGAGCGGAAGCCCTGGTTTTGATTTTACGGGTGTTGCTGAAATCGCAAATCCCGCAGTAGTTCATATTAAAACAACCATGGGTGGGGGACAATCCCGTCAGCCACAAGGAGGGAGTCCTTTTGATCCATTTGAATTCTTCAACGGACCTGGCTTCCGTTTCGACAGTCCAGGACCGCGCATGGCTTCAGGTTCCGGTGTAATTATCTCTCAGGACGGTTACGTGGTAACCAATAACCACGTTATTGAAAACGCCAATAAGATAGAAGTTGTTTTAAACGACAAACGCAGTTACATTGCAGAGTTAGTGGGTGCTGATAAAAATACCGATTTGGCGGTTTTGAGAATTTCCGATAGTGAATTACCATTTTTGAAATTAGGAAATTCCGACGAAGTGAAGGTAGGCCAATGGGTAGTGGCAGTAGGTAATCCATTTAATTTGAATAGTACTGTGACCTTGGGAATTGTTTCTGCGATGGGTAGAAATATTGACCTTCTGCGTTCACAAGGAAATCAATACGCAATTGAAAACTTCATACAAACGGATGCAGCTATAAATCCTGGAAATTCGGGTGGTGCCTTGGTTAATACAGGTGGTGAGCTTATTGGGATTAACACAGCTATTGCTTCGCAAACCGGGTCATATGCCGGTTATGGTTTCGCAGTACCTGTAAACCTAATGAAAAAGATAGTTAACGATATCATGAAATACGGCAAGGTACAGCGCGCAATTTTGGGTGTTTCTATACAAGATATCAACCAAGCACTGCAAGAGGAAAAGGAACTGCCAGACTTAAAAGGGGTGTATATTGCTGATGTTGTGGCGGACGGAGCTGCCGATAAAGCCGGTGTGAAAAAAGATGACGTTATCCTAAAAATCGACGGGGAAGAAGTAAACAGTTCAAGTAAACTCCAAGAAAAAGTGGGTAAATACCGTCCTGGTGATAAAGTTACCCTGACCTTACGCCGTTCCGGGCAAATTAAAGAATTGAATGCTACTTTATTAAGCAAAGATGGAGAGGCCAAATTGTCGGCTGCCGTTCCCGCAAATTCGAAGTCATATTTGGGATTGAATTTAGGGAATACTACGAAGGAAGAGCGTGAAAAGCTTAATATTAAAGCAGGTGCTAAAGTTGAATCTATCGAAGATGGTGTATTTGAAAAAGCGGGTATCCCCAAGGGTTTCGTAATTACCCATATAAATAACGAGCGGGTTTATTCTCCGCAGGGCGCTATATCGGTGTTATCAAACCTCAGTGGCGCTATTGTGATAGAGGGTAAAACAAAATCGGGTGACGATAGAATCTTTGCGGTGAAATTGCCTAATAAAACCGAGAAATCGCAAGAGTAAGATTTTGTGTTTCGGGGGAAGTCTTTCACGCCGTTAACCAACAAAAAGGCCCTTGAACTTCAAGGGCCTTTTTGATTTTTAGAGATTAATCTTCAATTATTCCTGGGGGTATGCCACTGCTTGGCGGGGTGAATCCACCGCTCCATGATCCTTTGTCTGAACTGCCAGAGGGCGAATCTCCAAAAGGCGATTCCGAATCAGAGCGTCCAAAAATATCATCTTCTGTATTCATTTTTGATGGCATCACCATAACGTTTGGAACATCAGGAGTATATCCATATTCCGGGTTTTTCTGACGGATCATATCCCGTTCAAAATGATCGAGGTCTTGGAACTTTGAGAATTCTCCTATGAATTTACAAAATGCCGATCCCACAGTACCGTGCCTGTTCTTGGCTATTATTACTTCGGTTAATCCTTTTATGTCTGCATCTAAGCCGTCATCGCCATGTGGATTTTCGCCTTCCATTCCCATTTTTTCGTAGTATTCATTACGATAAAGGAACATCACCATATCGGCATCTTGTTCGATAGAACCCGATTCACGCAAGTCGGATAACTGGGGGCGCTTATTGGCACGTTTTTCTACCTCACGGCTTAACTGGGCCAAAGCGATAACGGGAATATTTAAATCTTTGGCTAAACCTTTTAACGATCTTGAAATAAAGGCAATTTCTTGTTCGCGGTTTCCTTGAGATTTTATATCGGCACGTAATAATTGTAAGTAATCAACCACAACCATGTCCAATCCCTGTTGAGAATGTACGCGACGACATTTGGCATTTAAATCGAAGATATTTAGTTGCGGCGTATCGTCGATATAAATTCGGGCTTCACCCAAAACATTGGAATGATTTTGCATTCGTACCCACTCTTCCTCGGAAAGAGTGCTTTTTTTAATTTTTTCTCCGGCGACTTGAGCTTCGGCTGAAATTAGACGATTCACAAGTTGAATGTCGGCCATTTCCAAAGAAAAAACCATTACACTTTTTTTGTGATCAATAGCGGCATTTCGCACTAAACTCAAGGCGAATGCGGTTTTACCCATAGCGGGTCTTGCGGCCAAGATGACCAAGTCCGAGGGCTGCCAACCTCCATTTATTCGATCGATATCACTGAATCCGGATGCAACTCCCGTGATTCCGTTGTTTTCACTATTCTTTCTGCTCTCAATTTCTTTTAGTGAGTTTTGTATTAACTCGCTAATTTCTTGATAATTTCGCTTTAAGCCGGCATTTTTAATTTCGTATAATTTGGCTTCCGATTGGTCCAATAATTCAAATGAATCTTCGCTATCGTCATAGGCGTTAAATTGAATTTCTCCAGCTACTCTGATAAGGGAGCGTTGGATGAATTTTTGAGTTAAAATTCGCGCATGATATTCAATATTGGCCGCTGAGGTGACTTTGTTTGTAAGTTGGGCTAAATACATGTAGCCCCCAGCAAGGTCTAATAAATTCTTATTTTTTAATTCATTTGAAACGGTAAGTAGATCGATCGGGGTATCGCCCGATTGATAAAGACGGTTAATCGCATCAAAAATTATTTGGTTTTTAGGTTCATAAAAATGTTCCTTGGACAGAATGTCGATTACCTGGAAAATTTTATCGCGTTCCAACATCATAGCCCCTAAAACTGCATCCTCAAGATCCAAGGCGTTGGGAGGCATACGTCCCATACGATCGTCAAAGAATTCCTTAGGAATAGTTTTTTTATTGTTGCTTCGTTTTGGAATTTCTTTATTTTCCATAGTATTCAAAGTTCGATAAAAAAGCCGTTCAAAAAAACTTTCATAATTGAAATAGTTTTTCACATTGACAGTACAGAAATTGTGACTATCCTTTTTCTGTTTTCATTGATTATTTTTCTTTTTGTCCCTAATTTGCTGTAGTCTTATGCAGTCATTCTCACTTATTTGTCCCTCCCTTTGGGAAATACAAAACGACCCAGTTTTATTGGGTAAATACAGACTTGATTTTCGATCGATTGGTAACGACCTATTCGACCGTGTTCGAGAAAAGGCCGTAATGCACGATGTTGACAGTATGATGCAACTTATCGTCTGGTCCAAACGGAACATTCAACAGGGAAACGTTTTGGAATGGGTCGATTTTTTTGAACGCCTTGATCTGAAGGATAGCGTTTTGTTGGAATTTTATCTTAAAGGATATATTGCCAATCATTTTTGCAATATTTTAAGAAATCGCAAATTTCGTGACAAAGAGCTGAGCGCTATGGCAAATCATCCGGTTTTGAGAGATTGGATTTTGCATTCTTTCGTGGATTACGGTACTCTTGCGGCCGGAAAGTATTATGGACGACTGGTGGCCGAATTTAATCCTGAAACAATAGAACAAGAATCGTTTAAAAAGTCATTGATACTTACCCAGCATTATCTGCAAGGTGACCATGTAATGGTGAAGAAATGGAGCGAAGCGTTGTCAAGATATCCCACAAGTCAAAACTATTTCCCCATAATAAATGGCCGAGTTTGGGCAGCGCGCTTCCTGGATCAAACGGTAAGGACTGGGGCGTTGAGACGTGATTTAGTGAGAGATTGGTATGAATCGTTAAGAGAACAATCGATACAACATATCATGCCTTATTCCATAGAACCCTTGCCCATTCTGGTGCGTTTTGCAGAAGACACCCAACAAATCCAAGAAATTCTAAATTATGTGGGAAACGCCACTAAACTTACTCTGATGAACAACCCATTGGTGGCAAGTGTGGATCATGCCGTTTACTTAGCCTGTGAGTCGGCATTTCATACTCGCGTTCGAGACTACGAAAATGCGAATGCATTTCGTCAGAAATTGCAACAGAATAATTGTTTGCCTTCCTACAGTGGTTATATTTTCGGTATTTCCAATACGTTTTAGAACCGAACGTTTGTCTTATAAATTCGTCACTCATCTTAGCCCAATAGCAATTCGCTTAACTAATAATTATATTTGAAAAGAATATGGAAGCCAAGTTTTCACCACGCGTAAAAGAAGTTATACAATACAGCCGAGAAGAAGCGATTCGTTTGGGTCACGATTATATAGGTTGCGAACATCTGTTATTGGGAATTATTCGCGAAGGGGAGGGCAAGGCGTTCCAGACCCTGCGATTGCTTGATATCGATGCGCTACGCTTGAAAAAAAGTATAGAAGATGCTATCAAAGGAACGGCAACTAAAACGAGTAATCTAGGGAATATCCCTTTAACGAAACAGGCAGAAAAAGCCTTGAAAATAACCTACCTTGAAGCTAAGATTTTTAAAACAGATTTAATAGGAACCGAACATTTATTGCTTTCAATTCTAAGAGATGAAGACAATATTGCGTCTAAGGTTCTAGCACAATACGGATTAACCTACGATGTGTTCAAAAATGCCTTGGAAGAGGGCATAGATACCGTTCGAGGGGAATCTGCGAATGACGACGGAGAAACACCGGAAGATTATTATCGCGAGGAACAAAAAGCCCAAATGGCATCCAAGTCAAAAACAAAATCTAAAACACCCGTTTTGGATAATTTTGGTCGTGATTTAACCAAAGCAGCAGAGGATGGTAAGTTAGATCCAATTGTTGGTCGTGAAAAAGAAATAGAACGCGTAAGTCAAATTCTATCACGCCGGAAAAAGAACAATCCGGTGCTTATTGGAGAACCCGGTGTCGGAAAAACAGCCATTGCTGAAGGTTTGGCCTTGCGAATTACCCAGCGTAAAGTTTCTCGTGTATTGTTCAATAAACGGGTCGTAAGTTTAGACTTGGCCAGTATGGTTGCCGGTACAAAATATCGCGGTCAGTTTGAAGAGCGTATGAAAGCCTTGATGATGGAATTGGAAAAGGCCGAAGATGTGATTTTATTTATTGATGAAATACATACCATCGTTGGGGCAGGGGGCGCTTCAGGTTCTTTGGATGCTTCGAACATGTTTAAACCAGCACTAGCTCGAGGTGAGATCCAATGCATAGGGGCGACAACACTTGACGAATACCGTCAGTATATCGAGAAAGATGGCGCCCTAGAGCGACGCTTTCAGATGGTGCTAATTCA
>JALRKL010000037.1 GCA_023268875.1 Bacteroidia bacterium | reverse complement strand
GAATATTTGTGAAAATCACGATGGAGTGATTGTGTAATTTTTCCTGATTGGACTCCCAGAAATTCCAAATCTCATCTGATTCCTGAGAAAGATGAACCACATGTAGGTCCCACAAATTGTTTTGATTGTCGAGATCGTTTGAATTCCAGTCGATTTTGCCGGTAAGATTGGGGTAATTTTGCAACCACTGTTCGTTCGTTTTAATCTTTACTTCGTTTTGTTCAGTCGAAAAATACCGATAAACGATTGGAACATTCTTTTCTAGTAAAGGAGAATTTAATATATAATTGGTTTCAATACCTGTGGTTTGACCATACTCGTGAATCTTACGTATATCTAGAAATGATACTAAGCGATTTAAGGCGAAAGCATATTTAGCCGGTAAAGTATATGTATCAACGAAGGTTGCGAGAGAAATACCATTGATTTTGCCGTTACTTTTAAGCATAAGCGTTCTTTGGTATTCGATAGATTCAATGCGTTTATCGCCTTTATGGTATAAAATAAATTCCGCTAGGGAATACACAAAAGGGGAGTGTATTCCATGTAAGTCTGTGGCACTAAACAAATACCCGAAATAGTCTAAAAAACGAGTAATTGTTTGGAGCATTTAAGATTGGCTCTGTTTGTAAATTTCCAATTCTGAGATTAACCGATCTTTTTGATCTTTCAGTTTACGGATTTTCTCGTCAAATTGTTTAAGTACCGAATCAGCATTTTTCGATAATTGGAAAAAGCTTTTGTTATTATCTATCGTAGATATATCTTCCTCGATTTTCTTAATTAAATCGCGCAATTTGCGTTCTTCAAATTTCAATTTAGATTTACCTTCGGCTGAATCCTTCATTCCATCCACGTAATTCTTTACGTTTTTCACGCGGTCCTGTTTATTTTCCTCGCGTAACTTTTGGAATAGAGGATCTATGATTTTTTGATATTTGTTATTTAAAGAATGAAAGCGTTTACCCGATACAAATCCGGCATTATTCCAGTCATTCTGAATATTTTTAAGCTTTTCAAAGCTAATTTCAGCACCTTCAACGCTTAGTTCCTGAAGTAGTGTGATTATAGCCTCACGACTCTGAATGGCACCTGATTCTTGTTTTTTGCGCTCATCGAAAAAGGCGTTTCTGCGTTCGAAAAAATGATCGAAAGCGGCACGAAAGCGATTCCAAATTGTTTGATTGTGCTCATCAGGTACAGGCCCAACTTTTTTCCACTGTTCTTGAAGTTCCTTTAGTTTATCAGAGGTTTTCATGAATTCTTCAGAGTCTTTTAGCGCCTCCGCTTTTTCACATAAACCTTGTTTTATTTTTAAATTCTCAACCTTGTTTTTGTTTAAGTCTTTAAAGAAACTTTTACGAGCTGTGTAATAGGTATTTCTCACTCCCTGAAATCGCGACCATATTTCGTCGTTATTTTGAGCAGGAACAGGTCCTATTTTTTTCCACTCTTCGAAATATTCATCGAGTTCCTTTCCAAGTTTTTGCCATTCAGAAGTATTCTCAGGCATTGCCGTTATGGCCGTTTCGCTTTTTTCAACCAAGAGCATCTTTTTCTCAAGATTCACCTGTCTTTTTGCATCGATTTCCGCTCTTTGCTGCTTAACGCGGTCAATGATCAAGTCACTTGCAGATTTGAATCGAGTCCAAATTTCTTCTGATATTTCTCGTCTTACCGGACCTGCGTTTTTCCAATCTTCGTGATACTTATTTAAAATTACGATGGCTTTACGCATAGAGCTTTCCTCTTTAAGGGCTTCTACTTTTTTAATTAATTCGATTTTGATTTCAAGGTTTTTCTCGCGATCAAGGTCTTTTAATTCGTTGAATATAGAAAGGTTATCGTAATATTTTTCAATTAGAATGCGGTATTCTGATGCCAATGAATCATGAAATTCTTTGGGTATGGTTCGAACCTCTTTCCAACTTCTCATCAAATCCCTTAACTCGCTTAATGTATTCTCTGTTTCTTCGGTATCAACTAGAGCACGAATTTTCTCGAGTATTGCCTGTTTTTCTTTTAAATTGGCAAGTTTTTCTTCTTCAGCACGTTTCTTTTCATCTTCTCTTAATTTGTGAAAACGGTTGAAGATATCGTGTAGCTTAGATTTAAGTTCGTCGTTAGGAGGTACGAAATCTTTAGGATCGTTACCTGCTGCAATCCATTCTTGTATCAAAGCGGGTTTCTCATCAGCGCTATGTTTTTCGTAGATCTCCTTTAGAAGAAGAAGCGTTTCATATGCACTTTTAACATCCGCTGTCTGTATCAAGCTTTCCGCGGCCTCAATAATCTCTTCTTTCGTTAATCGGCTGAATTTGTCGCGATTGCTTTGATCTTCCTCATGTTGGTTAATCAAATTTTCAGCAAGATTTAACTGCTCGTTGTAATTTTCAGATTGCGAAGTCATTTCTTAGGGCAATTCTAATAGTGTAAATTATAGATTTTGGTATTCAATAAGTTGATGTAAAACAGTTTCGGCCGCTTCTTGACCTTTATGGCCATGTACTCCACCCGTTCTCTCAAAAGCCTGTTCTTTATTCAGAGTTGTTATTAATCCAAAGCCAACTGGCTTTTGAATTTCTAACATTAATTTCATGATTCCCTGAGTGGCGCCTTCGCAAACATAATCGAAGTGAGGAGTGTCACCTTTGATAACACAACCTAGTGCGATGACACCATCGCACCGAGAATTTGAAAAAAGTTTTAAAGCTCCTAAAGGCAATTCATAGGCACCTGCCACATTTAACTGTTTGATATTATGCTCCTTTACCCCCAAATTCAACAAGGTTTTGATAGCTCCTTGATTAAGCAATGAAGTGATATCAGCATTCCACATGGCTGTTACTATACCAATCCTAAAATTTGAAAGTAAAAGTCTATGGGAGGAAAAGTCGTATTTGAAAACCGCGTCTGACACTAAATTAGGACTTATGGATTGTATTCACCCAATTTAGCCTTCATTTTGTATACGTACTTATTGATGTCTGTTCCAACACCTGAGGTAGGATACTTATCGGCTATGATCTGGTAATATTTGAGAGCTTTCTCGTAGTTTTCAGCGGTTTCATAATGAATACCCGCACGTTTGTAGTATTCAGCGGAAAATTCGTTTTCAGCAACATCACCCGCTTTTGCGAAATAGGAAGCTGCTTTTTCAGTTTCTCCGATGTTTGAATAACAAACAGCCTTCATATTAAGGATGGCACCTGCTAAAATTTCATCGTTGGCTTCGGATTTGTCCAAATAGGTTAGGGCCTCTTCGTACTTTTTGGTTCTCATGTAAGCAATAGAAGTCATTAAAGCAGCTTCCTTACCTTTAGTTGTTGACCCGAACTCGTCTGCCACAGACTTGGCTGACTTTATTTTTAAAGATTTATTACCGTTCAATACGATTTCCATTGAATCGTTTTTGAAATAGTAATGCATAGGTGCTAATGCTTTTGCTGCTTTGGTTTCCTGAGCAGGAATGTATTCCATAGCCCAGTAATAACCACCGGCAATACCAGCAACAACTACTGCTGAAACGATAACGATACTCTTTTTATTAGCCGTGTAAAAGGCTGAAAACTTCTCTTTAAATTGTGCTAAAGCGTCTAAATTGTCCATGATTTGGGGGGCGAATATAGTAAAAGTCCTTTGTTTTTTTATTTCAATCAATCCATTATGTATGGATAATCATCTTCAACGTATACATCTCTAAACAATAAAGAAGCATCAGGTAGCGGTGATTCTTCAGCAAAAGTGACGCTTTCTTCGACTTGTTTGATGATTTCATCCTCTATAGCCTCTAAGTCTGCTTCGGTGGCGAACTTATTTTTTATTATGGTTGCTTTAGTGGTTTCAATTGGGTCTTTTTCTTTGTAATCTGCCAATTCCTCTTTCGTACGGTAACTTGCAGGATCGCTCATACTATGTCCTCTGTAGCGGTACGTTTTGATTTCTAGGAAAGTAGGCCCGTTGCCTTTTCTCGCTTCTTCAGCTGCCTTGTGCATAGCTTCGTGAACGGTTTCACATTTCATACCATCTACTTGAAAACTAGGCATATCATAAGCTTGCCCGATTTTGTAGATATCGAGCATATTGGTGGTTCTGGAAACACTTGTACCCATAGCGTATTCATTATTTTCACAAATGAAAATCACAGGAAGTTTCCAAAGCATTGCCATGTTAAACGCTTCATGTAGTGCTCCTTGACGAACAGCTCCGTCACCAAAGTAACAAACCGAAACATTTTTAGTTCCATTATACTGTTCTGCAAGTGCCATACCTGCACCTAATGGTATTTGAGCCCCTACGATGCCATGTCCACCAAAGAAGTTATGCTCCTTTGAAAACATGTGCATACTTCCACCTTTTCCTCCGCTACAACCCGTCGCTTTACCATAAAGTTCAGCCATAACAGCGTTAGGGGTAATCCCAAGTGCTAACGCATGTCCGTGGTCTCTGTATGCAGTAATCACCTTATCCTCAGGCGTTAGTGCAGTTTTCATAGCTGCTACTAAAGCCTCTTGTCCTATATACAAGTGGCAAAAGCCTTTAATCTTCTGTTTACCGTATAACTGAGCGGCCTTTTCTTCGAAACGACGCACCAACATCATAATCCGGTACCACTCCAAATAGGTGTCTTTATTGAATTTCATAATAGTGTTCAATCGTATTTAAAGTGCGAATATACTACCGCAATACGTATGTGACGAAATTCATTGTTTAAATTTTATCCTCTATATTCTTCACTTTGTCTTTAATCATGCCAATTTCTCTTTGCAATATGCGCAAAGTAGGTCCTACATCATTCTGATCAGATGCGATTGGTTCTTCGAATTTTGGGTTGATATAATGTACAAACTTCCATATTTCTAGGATTTCCTGAACCTTAACAGGGTAAGGTTGATACATTGGGTTGGTAGAGCACAAAAGGAATGTTCCGTCCTCTTCGATTCGGTTGTAAAGTATTTTAAACACAATTCCTTCGTCTTGGGTTACCACGATGTAAGGTCGTCCGTTTTTGACCATATTCCAATCTTGCAAATATTCACCCGTTACAAATCCACCATCTAATACAGGTGGCATACTATCACCTGATATTGGAAAGGTTCGATATTTTTTATTTGGAGAAAGAAATGGCATATTAAATGCTGGCAAAACCTTGATGAACTCTGGATCGGCGTAACCTGTGGTGTAACCCGCTTTTGCCTTGAGTGGCACCCACTCAACATTTTCTTCATTGTCTGAATCAACCGTTGTGGCTAAAACCCGCAGTCGGGTTCCTTTTAAATCCAAATCAAACCCTTTTTCAAGTTGTGAAAGCTGATTCTCTGCAATTGTTGAAAGATCTATGCGGAGTAATTTATCGATATTCACCTGATAAAAATCAGAAAGCTTTAATAACACAGTAATGCCGGGTTCCGCAACTCCATTTTCGTAACTGTTATAGGCGGAACGCGTGATTCCTAAACTCCCAGCCACATCTTCTTGACTGCGTTTTCTGCGCTTTCTTAGTAGTTTGATGTTTTCTTTTAAATACATTTTGGCTTATTTTTTAACAAATATAAGTCTATAATATTATCAATGTCAAGAATATTATCAATTTTTTGTAGGTATTTTTAGTTTAAACTTCTTACGATTGGCATAATAGGTTTTTTGTTTTGGTGTATTTGGTATTATTTTGCTATTGTGAAGCATTGGTTAATAAAATCCGAACCGTTTAAATACAGTTGGGAACAATTCGAAAAAGACAAACAAACTTTTTGGGATGGTGTTCGAAATTACCAAGCGCGAAATAACCTCCGTGATATGAGTCCGGGTGATTGGTGTTTGTTTTATCACAGTAACGAAGGCAAAGAGGTGGTGGGTATTGCTGAAGTTGTAAAAGCTGCTTACCAAGATCCTACGACAGATAATACCCAATGGGTAGTAGTTGACGTAAAGCCGATAAAAAAACTGAGGAAAAAAGTGAGTCTCGCAGAAATGAAAGGAGATCCGAGGTTATCTGATTTAGGCTTACTTAAACAGCCTCGTCTTTCGGTTATCGCCCTAACTGAAACGCAATTCAACATTATCTTAGAAATGGCAGATGAACAATAATTCCGCTCAGAAAATATTGCTTAATTCCCAAAAAGCGGACCTAATTATCCGCCGTTTTGCATTCGAACTCATAGAAAATCACGGTAGCTTGAGTAATTCAGCTATTATCGGCCTGCAACCGCGAGGAACAGAATTAGCATTAGCGGTTAAAAATGCAGTATCAGAAATTACAGGTGAAGATGTTAAATTCGGAACCTTGGATCATACGTTTTATCGGGATGATATCAGTAGAGGAGGGATTCATATTCCTAAACCATCGAAAATTGATTTTTCCACTGAAAATCTTAGAATCATACTCATAGATGATGTGCTTTATACCGGAAGAAGTATACGAGCGGCTATTGATGCTATGATGCGATTTGGTAGGCCATCCGATATTGAATTAATGGTAATGGTAGACAGGATTCATCAACGTGAAGTTCCGATAAAGCCAGATTATAAAGGAGTTTCAATTGATAGTAGAAATACTGAGCAATTTGTAAAAGTTGATTGGAAAGACCAATCAGAAGTAACGGTGTGGTTATTAGATAAAAAATCATGAACAGCGGAGTAATCAAACATCTATTAGGAATTAAGGGTCTTGAGAAATCTCAGATTGAATCCATATTTCAAACCGCTGAAAATTTTTCGGAACTACTACAAGCGCCAGTCAAGAAAACACCAGCCTTGAGAGATATCACGATTGCTAACTTGTTTTTCGAAAACTCGACACGAACGCGCGTATCTTTCGAATTAGCTGAAAAAAGATTGGGTGCGGATGTGGTCAATTTTTCAAGTTCTTCTTCAAGTGTAAAAAAGGGGGAAACCTTAATAGATACGGTTAAGAACATACTTAGCATGAAAGTAGATATGATCGTCATGCGACATCCAGCACCAGGTGCTTGTCAGTTCTTAGCTAAACATGTAAACTCTCAAATTGTAAATGCCGGCGATGGTACACATGAGCATCCCACTCAGGCATTATTAGATGCATTTTCAATACGGAATCATTTTAATGGGAATATTGAAGGCAAAAGGGTATTAATCGTTGGGGATATCAAGCATTCCCGTGTGGCATTGAGTAATATCTATTGTTTGCAAGCTCTTGGTGCAGAGGTAATGGTTTGTGGACCTGCCACATTAATTCCAAAATATATAGAAACACTTGGGGTTAAAGTATCGCATAATCTAGATGAAGCCTTAAAATGGGCTGATGTTGCCAATATGTTGCGCATACAATTAGAGCGTCAAGATTCACGTTTCTTTCCTTCTTTAAAAGAATATTCAAAGCTCTACGGTTTGGATATGGATCGATTAAATAAATTGGATAAAGAATTGCTAATCATGCATCCGGGGCCAATTAATCGAGGAGTAGAAATTAGCAGTGAAGTCGCCGACAGCGACCACAGTATTATATTACAACAAGTAGAAAATGGTGTAGCTATCAGAATGGCTGTATTGTTTTTACTCGCACAGCGAAATTTATAAACTTAATATGAATCCAGTATTGGTAGAATTAACGCGTGGTGGAATCGTTGAGAGTTTCCATCGTGGCGTAATTTGCGTGGTTGATGAGATGGGCGATGTGGTCTACTCTCAGGGAGATATTCGACAAGTTTGCTTTCCTAGAAGTGCCTTGAAATACATCCAACATATCCCTCTAATTACCAGTGGGATTTTCGATCATTTTGAATTTACAGCAAAAGAACTTTCGCTTATGTGTGGTTCACATAATGGGGAAGAACAACATGTTGAAATAGTTACAGATATACTGAATAAAATAGGCGTGGATGCAACCGCCTTGAAATGCGGAGCTCAAAATCCTACTCGCAAAACCGATTGGGTAAATTTAATTAAAAGGGGCGAATTCTCGAAGGCAATTCACAATAATTGTAGTGGTAAACATGCGGGATTCTTGGCCTATAATGTTTTCAATAACCTAAATACAGACTTGTACCTCTCTTCTGATTTTAAATTGCAAATTCTAATTAAAGAAGTGGTAGCAAGATTTGCTCGCCTGAACACCCACGATCTGATAGAAGGCCTTGATGGTTGCAGCGCACCTACATTTGCAATGCCCGTTTATAATCAAGCTTTGATGTACAAAAATCTAATTGCCCCAGATAATAATATTCCCACTGAGGAATCA
The DNA here is from genome assembly GCA_023268875.1 of Bacteroidia bacterium. Classification (GTDB taxonomy): domain Bacteria; phylum Bacteroidota; class Bacteroidia; order NS11-12g; family UBA955; genus VMCP01. Next base: position 212 of record JALRKL010000037.1, on the reverse strand, counting down.
AATGCGGCGCGTCGGATAGTGGAAGCAGTAACCGAGTTCCCAGAAATGGTAGCAGGTACCAAACGGTATTGTACTGATTTAATGGCAATTACTAAAGGAAGGATAATAGGCAAGACAGGAGCTGACGGTGTGTATTGTTTATCAATTCCGGAAAAAAGATGGGGCATCGCAATAAAAGTAGACGATGGTAAAATGGGTCCTCAGTATCAAAT
>JALRKL010000208.1 GCA_023268875.1 Bacteroidia bacterium | reverse complement strand
AACAAAAAGAGCCCAATAACCTGTTGAAATACCTAGCATCAACGCTAAAAAGCGATAATAATTTGGAGTTCCAATAGGTCCGTACAAATAAAGTCCCATGATTATGATAATACTCGATAAGTAAATCATAATTACCTTTTTTCGGCTTTGCATAATTTGGGATAAAATTCCTGATAGTAAATCACCGCTTGATAGTCCAACATAACTCCACAGCACCATTTCTTTGGTAGGAATTAAATCAAGTATCTGGGCATTACCAGTTATTTCGGGTAAAAAACGGTGTGCCAGCGCAATTAAAATACCAACCACAAACCAAACCGGCAAGCCAATAACAATACAAGCTAAATATTTCAAGAAAGTTTTTTTATCCAGAAATAATTGAAAAAAGTTACCTTTTTGGATAGATCCTTCCTCATCAAGTTTTTGAAACATATTGCTTTCAAAGGTTCCCGCACGTAACAGCAATAATAACAGTCCCATTCCGCCCCCGACGATATAGGCCACTTGCCAATTGGCAACCGGACTTCCTATGATTGATTCAATGATCGAACCTAGCCAATCTCCTTGATTGGAAACAAAAAATGCCGCTACTGCTCCCAAAGCCCCAAAGGTCACGATTATCATTGTGCCAATGCCTCGTTTTTTTATGGGCATTAACTCAGAAACTAAAGTGATAGCCGCACCCAGTTCGCCTGCTAACCCTAATCCAGCAATAAATCTCCACATTTTATATGCCCATAGTGTAGTAACGAAGGCATTCGCGATATTGGCAATGCTGTAAATCAATATACTTCCAAAAAGCACGCTAACGCGGCCTTTTTTATCGCCATAAATACCCCAAAATAAACCACCTAATAACATTCCAGCCATTTGCCACCTAAAAAGTACGGTCTCATTGGTCAGTAAATCTATCGACAACGCGTCTAAACTTTCTTTCTTAATTATATTGAATAAAATTAAATCGTATATATCAACAAAATAACCCAAAGAGGCTACAACAATGAGTATGGCAATATTTTTAGTGGTTCTATTTTGATTTTCCATGGATAATTACAAGTTGCTTAGTGTGGCACAAAATTTTTCTAGTTCACGTGCATCGATTTCATCAAAAGTATTAAAATCTGCACTATCGATGTCTAAAACACCCCATATTTCATTGTTTTTCTTAATTGGAACGACAATTTCAGAGTTTGAAACTTCACTACATGCAATATGACCGGGAAATTTATGAACATCGGGAACAATGATAGTTTGATTATTATTCCAAGCAGTCCCGCATACCCCTCTGCCTTTTTGGATTAGGGTACAAGCAGTTGGTCCTTGAAACGGACCTAGGTACAAGTAGTTTTCTCTGGTTAAATAAAAGCCTACCCACCAAGGATTTAACTCCTTCATCAGCAAGGCCGCAGCATTGCTCAAATTTGAATACCAAGGAACATTTACATCTATCAAACCACTCCATTGGAGATGTATATTTTCGTAGATTTTATTTTTTTCGGAAGGAGTCATTTTTACTTTGGTCGGCAATATAAAAGTGTTGATGAAAAAAAGTCAACAAAAATTAGTGAAATCAGCATTTACGGGTGTAAATTTGAGGTTTCCCTTTCACAAAAGTGCAATATGGAAGTTGTAAATACAAAAAGATTTGAGGTAGTTTTCACTTTTGTGAATCATCCATTTTTTGGGATGGTCGTAGAAGCAAATGCAATACAGTTATTAGATAATGGAAATCCATCGCTTACTTTTCAACGTATTCGTAAGCAAAATGCCGACTATTATGGCTTGGATGACAATCAGAAAAGGGCGGTTAACATCATTGAAAATTATGAGGTTGACCAGATAATGAAGAAGTTTTACACCGGAAATAAAAAAATTCGGGCCACTGATTTCTTTGCTAAACATTTTAATGAAGATGTTAAAAAGTTGGTTCGAGAGAATATCGAAAGCAACTTAGTTAATCTATTAAATATAATCAAAGATTACCCATTGTATAGGTCTGGAAATCTGGGCGAACCGATGGGTTCACGTTTGAGTTTTAGCAATGAACCTGCAACGGTTTTATTCCATTTTCGCCGCGATGAAGAGGGGATTAATTACTTTGTTACATTGCGGCATAAAGACGAAAAGGTTCATATTTACGAAAAAGACGCTGAATTATTGGTGGGAAAGCCAGCCTGGCTGCTAACGCGCGATAAATTGTTGTTTTTTCACGAGCACATTGATGGAAATAAAATCAAACCCTTCTTCCAGAAAAAACATATACATATCGACCCTAAACAGGAAGAAATGTATTTGCAGAAATTTGTCCTTCCCCTTTTAGAAAATCACGATGTTTTTGCAAAAGGATTTAAAATTCAGACTGAGCAGCTAGAGGTGCGCCCAGTTCTGCGAATCACCAAAGTTTTAGACCAAGCACCCCAAGCCGTTCTGTATTTTCAATATGGAAATTGGCAATTCCCTTATCACGTTGATAAGCGCGTAAACGTGCGCTTAGCGAAAGAGAATGAAGATTATACTTTCTATCGTATTAAACGATCTTATAAAACGGAGAAGGAAAAAATTAAAATTTTGTTAGAACTAGGTTTGGTGCATGGTGAAGGGAGTATTTTTAATGCGGAAAGCGAAGACACAAAAACCTATGCCCTTATCGAATGGCTTAACGATAATACCGAAAACCTTAGTAGAGAAGGATTTAAAATAGAACAAGATTTTAATGAGATCAAGTACCATCTTGGTAGTGTTGAGTTAAAGGTTAAAGTCAATCAATCGGAGGATTGGTTTGATGTAATGGCTATAGTTAAGTTTGGAGAGATTGAAATTCCTTTCAAACGACTAAAAAATCACATTCTAAATAACAAACAAGAGTTTGTTCTTCCTGATGGTTCGGTAGCTATTATACCCAAGGAGTGGTTTGCACGCTTTGCGAAAGTGATCAATTTTTCTGAAGAAACTTCCGAAGGACTGCGAATTAAGAAAATTCATTTAAGTCTTCTTGAGGATATTCAACCTTACATGGAAGAAGAGCTGCCTTCTTCGGATTGGGTAGAGACAATTGCCAACCAAGGTATTCCCGAATACGAGCTTCCTGAAGGATTCAACGCGACTCTTCGCGAATATCAGAAGCAAGGGTATGATTGGTTGCGGTTTATTTTAGAAAACGGGTTAGGAGCGTTACTTGCCGATGACATGGGACTTGGTAAAACCATTCAAACGCTTGCCGTTATACAGCAAATAATGTTGGATTTCAAACAAAGTTCAAACTATTCGAAAAGACCTTCTAAAGAACAACTATCGCAGTGGTCAGAAAATCCAAATCCTGATGATGAAACATTATGGTTGGGACCATCGGTTGTTGTATGCCCTAAATCACTTTTGTACAACTGGAAATCGGAAGCAGCCAAGTTCGCTCCAGACTTAAAAGTGTGTATTTACAATGGTTTAGGCAGACATAAGTTGATAGGCGATTTTTCAGATGTAGACTTGTTAATAATGAGTTATGGCACGTTGAGAAATGATACCGAACTCATGAAAAAGTTTGAATTTAGATTGATGGTCTTAGATGAAAGTCAGGCTATTAAAAATCCATCTTCATTAACGGCTCGTAACTTGCTGAAAATCCCAGTCAAAAAGCGTATTGCCTTAACGGGAACACCCATCGAGAATACCTTGGCCGATGTTTGGAGTCAAATGAATTTCTTGAATCCAGGCCTACTAGGGAGTTTTACCTATTTTGAGAAAAATTTCATTAAGCCTATAGAAAAAACAGGAAATGAGAGAAAGACAAAAGAGTTGAAACGTTTTATCGATCCTTTTGTGCTACGAAGAACCAAAGGCCAGGTAATGAAGGATCTTCCCCCGAAAATAGAGAAGATTCATTACTGCGAAATGAATGAAGAGCAAGAAGAACTTTACGAAAAAGTAAAAAGTCAATACCGCAATGAAATTCTCAGCCATGTTAATCAAGTGGGTATAAATAAGTCGCGCTTGAAGATTTTCAATGGGTTGATGCATCTACGACAGCTTGCTTTAAATCCAATTTTAAAGGAACATGAATATCAAGGAAGCAGCGGAAAAGATGAAGAAATTATTCATATGTTGGTTCGGGCGATTGAAAATGGACACAAAATATTATTGTTTTCTCAATTTGTGGGTTACCTGAAGAATATCGCTGAAATCTTAAAAGAACAACATATTGAATTCTGCTATCTAGATGGATCAATGGATGAAAAGGATCGTGCAGAGCAGATTGATTTATTCCAAGAAAAAGAAGGAATCAAAGTATTTTTACTCAGTTTGAGGGCTGGAAACAGTGGTTTGAATTTGACTGCGGCGGATTACGTATTTCTAGCAGATCCATGGTGGAATCCATTTACGATGAAACAAGCAGAAGACCGCGCACACCGTATCGGGCAAAATCGCACAGTTATGAGCTATAAGTTTATTACTAAAAACACCATCGAAGAAAAGATTTTGGCTCTACAGCACAGAAAAACCAAACTTGCTGAGAGCATCATACCCGATGAAGATACATTGTTGAACAACCTCGATATGCAAGAACTCGAAGAACTGTTAAGTTAACTTCTTATGATTTTCGGTTTGAACCCAGAAAATGAATGGTGTCAATGGATTCTAAAACATGGATTGGATCAAGAACTGCATAAAATAAAAAGTTCTATAGACAAAAAGCGATTAATGGATCTTCAAATTTTCCCTCCCGAAAATAATATTTTAAAGGCTTTAGATTTAACCCCTTTTGACCGAGTAAAAGTTGTAATTATTGGACAAGACCCATATCATGGATACGGTCAGGCAAATGGTTTAGCATTTAGTGTGAATGAAGGGATATCCATTCCACCTTCGTTAAAGAATATATTTCAAGAGATTGAAAGAGATATACCAGCCACTGAACACAAAAATGGAAATCTTGAAAATTGGGCCCAGCAAGGTGTTTTTTTAATTAATACGATATTAACAGTAGAGGATGGGAAGCCTTTGTCGCATATAAATTTGGGTTGGGAGTTATTTACAAATGCGGTTATAAATCGATTATTAAAGGATATAAAACCGAAGGTATTCATGCTTTGGGGCAAAAAAGCCCAGAAATTGGTAATAGATAACCAAAAGATACCTGATCATATGTTTTTGCAAAGTTCTCACCCGAGTCCCCTTTCGGTTTATAGGGGATTTTCTGGATGTTCGCATTTTAGCAAGGCTAATGAATTCCTGATACAAAAAGGAATTCCCCCTATTGATTGGAGCCTGCGTTAACGAATATATACACTTTATAATCGTGTTAATATAAATAACCGGAACCCAACGGTCATATTCTTACATTTGTGTGTGGAATTTCCAATTAAAATAGAACAAGCCACTTTATATCAAGGCAGAATACCTATTCTAAAGAATATTGACTTAACCGTTCATCCGGGTGAATTTGTGTTTTTAGTAGGAAGGACAGGTTCCGGCAAATCCACTATACTAAAGACCTTATACGGGGAATTACCTTTAATTGAAGGCAAAGGAGAGGTAAGTGGAATTTCCCTCAATGGACTTAAAGAATCAAAAATTCCTTATTTGCGCAGGCAATTAGGTATTGTTTTTCAAGACTTTCAGTTGCTCAGCGATCGATCGGCTATTGATAATTTGCTATTCGTATTAAAAGCAACCGGTTGGAAAAAACGCGAAGTGATGTTATCTAGGTGTAATGAGGTTTTGGGGATTGTGGGACTAGAAAACAAAGGATATAAATACCCATCTGAGTTAAGTGGAGGTGAACAACAGCGGCTTGTAATTGCTCGTGCGTTGCTCAATAATCCTAAATTGGTTTTGGCCGATGAACCCACAGGCAGCCTGGATCCTCGAGTAAGTGACGAGGTGATGGAGCTATTACAAAAAATTTGTGCAGAAGGCACGTCAATTTTAATGGCTACTCATGATTACCGACTGATACAAAAATACGGGGGTAGTATTTATGAGGTAAAAGATCAAAATTTGACTTTGTTGCCAGATGTTACCTACCTCAACTGGTAATAGTATTTACGGTTGGTTTAATGGAGAAATGCGATAAAACTCCAATACTCCGCCCATACCTGTGTCTCTGTAAAGGCGGGTGAATTTTACATGAGGCTGTTCAGGAAGATTTGCAGACGTATCATAGTTTAACGTTGATCGATTTATTCTTCCGTGAGTAAACGAAAGCCAGTACCCAAAATTCAATTTGCCTCCCTCGAATGGGACAAATTTTAACTTATGTATAAACACTCCATTTGCCTTCATCTGTGCAGTGTCCATTAATTCATCGCCTTTTAATGAATCTAACAAATAATCATATTCGTATGCATTTTGAACTGTAGCTGCATTTTTTGTGTAAACGAGGATTGGTGGTTGAACCCCACACCAACCTACATTTCGATCGTCGTTAATAATTCTATGACTTATCGCTATTTGATCTTGGATTCTGCTAGGTCTTGTTTTAGCCATTGGAATATACCACTGTGTCGTATTCCAAACTATAATGCCAATTGAAAGTAATAACGAATGTTTTAGTAAACTTCCGTTTCTAAGGGTTAGGACAAACAATATGGGAAGCACAACCATGAATTCGATGTTTCCGACTGAATACCATGCAAAGGCCATTTGCAACAGAAATGCCCTTACATAAACTAAATACCAATCGCTTCTTTTATATGAAAGTCGTCTCTCTCTTAAATAGATGAGCAATCCTAATAAAACGAATATGAAAATCAACAAGGCCAATCCGGAATAATAGGGATTCCATAAATTCCAAAACAATAAGATATCGCCATGTACCTGAAAAAATGTACGAATGATATTTACCACAAACAACAACGTGTTACCAATATTTGGTACTACTTGTACGAGCCCCGATTCTACATCTTGAAATAATAAAGAATACAGAGACATACCGGTAAACAAACTTAAAACCGAATAAGTCAGGGCAGGTACAAATAAGCCGATTACTATGGGATAGTATTCAGACGGTTTTTTCCAATTACGAGGAAATAAAAGTCCAATCAGCCAGAAAATATGAATTTGATGAAATAAGGTGGCTATCCCTAAGTAAATGGCTGCCCGAAATGGACGGGTTTTTTCGAATTCCCAAGAACCGATTAAGGATAGTAGAATAGGAAAGAAATAAACTTCGTTTTCTATGCTATATTTGGAGAAGGCAAACCCTGAAAGCACGAAAATTAACGCCAAAAATATTCTAGATTCCGACCAATGTCGATGTTCTAAAATTCGTATTAAAGTAAACACAGAGCCGAGTGCTATCAATAAATGTATACAACTAAAAAACCATAGTGGATCTA
>JALRKL010000177.1 GCA_023268875.1 Bacteroidia bacterium | reverse complement strand
GGAATTGACACATAAAATGAATCATTAAACCCATCCCCATTGGGCGTAAAGACACTCGGAAACACATCGTCTGAAATGAAATTTTCAGGCGTCACCCAACGTGAAAATCCAAATGTATCCCTACATCCATCCATAAAATGCGCCCGCACCCAAAATTGTATTTCCTGTGGTTTTTTTACATAAATCGGACCTTCCCAATGGGCAGAACGACCTTGAGCAGTTCCTAAAGTCTCACCAGACCAACCCCATTCAAACTGCGCTGCATCTCCCGAAATTCCGAGGGCCAAAATATGCGGAGCTGGCGTCTCTTTTTCTAAATCGACAAGAAAACGTCCCTTACAATTCCTATGAGGCAGCAGACCTACTCGATTCAGATTATTATTTTCTTGGGATATGGAATTCACAACATTAACAGGCTCAATAAGGGGCGTTTGTGTAACTGAAGTTTGTGTATTATGCCCAGGCAAGGTGGAATTTACCGCCGTAATCGAAGACCCTCCATTTTCAGTTATAATGGATTGAATAGGCTTTTTTTCATTAGATTCAACATTGTGCCCAATCGAGTTGGAATAGTCAATAACCGAATCCGTAATGTGAGAATTAGTTGCGGCGTTCAGTTGACTTCCCCCGAAAGTTTGATCCTCTTCTTGATTAGACTCTTTTTCTTCCAGTTTTTTTGATTGTTCTTCCGAAACAACAACGCTATTTGACGAATTATCGGAGGCTAAACTCAAATACAGAGCGCCACCGACAGCAACCAATACACTCGTAGCTATCGCCGCAATTTTCATTACGGAAACCGAGGTTGATGCTGCCGTCACAGCCGAAGAACTCAATTGACTTTGAATAGCAGAAAATGCCGACGTAGGTGCCGGTAAAGACGCATTTTCGAATGTGCTTTTAAAAAGTTCGTCGATATTATTGCGATTCTCACTCATTTTTTAGCCATGCTTGTAACTGTTTTCGGGCTTTGAATAGTTGGGTCTTGCTCGTATTTTCAGATATATTTAAGGCCTTAGCTATTTCGGCATGTGAATATCCTTCAATTATATACATATTGAAAACCGTTCTATATCCAACGGGTAGACGAAGCAACAATGACAAAAGTTGCTTCATTTCTAAATTTCCTGATATAGTTTCTTGAATTTCAAATTCCCAATCCCCCACATCATCCAATGAATCCTCCTTAAAAGATGAACCTTTGCGCAGCGCATCCAAACATTGATTTACACAGATTCGCTTCATCCATCCTTCTAAAGAACCTTCAAAACGAAAGTCTTTAAGTTTTTGAAAAATCCGAATAAATGCATCTTGAAACATATCTTGCGCGGCATCTGAATCAGGCGCATAACGCATACAAATAGCGAAAAGAACGTCGGCGTATAATCTATAAACTTCGGCATCCGCACCTTTGACACCCGCTAAGTAATCTAAGACCAATTGTTTTTCGCGGGAAGATGTCTCTTTTGCCATTTATTTTAATTGAGCCCAACCACTATTTAAGATGCCTTTGCTGCATCTTTGGTTGTCTACAAACCTACATTTTTTTCAGACTTCGCGCCACGGAATAGCTCAAATCCGTCAAAACCATGGGAGCACGTGCATTACGCTCGATATACATCATTGATAGCTCCATATTCTTTATTATTTGTTCAATTTGAGCGGCTGATATCTGCAAAGATTGAAATTTCGAGATAAAATCGGCTTCCTTACCCATCCATGTATTTAATGTTGGCTCGTAAGCCGAAACCAAAACCCCTCTCATCAATTCTAAACCATATTGAAAGAATCCCTTTAAATTCTCCCTACTCATGGCCCCTACCTTTTCAGCCCAAGGCACAATTGAATACATTTTTCGGGTAACACAAACCCCCATCCAATATCTGAAAATCTCAAAGTACGGACTTTCAGACTCTTGCACTAGCGACATCGCATTTCTCAGGTTCCCTTGGGAAATTTGAGAAATTCTCATCGCTTTATCTGCATCTAATTCCGGAACACGCGATAAATATTCGCGCATAGATTCCTGATCAATTGGTGCAATTCGCACAGGTTGTGTTCTTGAAATAATGGTCCCCAATATCTTTTCGGTATTTTCTGTAACCAGTATAAACAAGGTATTGTGTGCTGGCTCCTCAATAGCTTTCAATAATATATTTCCTTCCTTTCCCAAGAATTCAGGAAGCCATATCAACATTACTTTAAAAGCCGACTCATATGGTTTTAAAGAGAGATTCCTTAAAATATCCCGTATTTCTGCAGTGGGAATATTGGCTTGCTTTTTCTCGGCATCCAATAATTGCATCCAATCCATTAGATTCATGTAAGGATGGTTGGTGATTGCCTTACGCCAATCGACCATTAATTCCGAACATTTCTCCCCTTTTTCTCTTGGAAATGGAAAGGTGAAGTGAAGGTCGGGATGCGTTAAATTTTCATATTTTCTGCAAGAGGAACAAACCCCACAACTATCGTCAGCCCCCTTGTCCGTACAACTCACATATTGGGCATAGGCCAATGCCAACGGCAGTGTACCCCATCCGGAAGATCCTATAAATAATTGAGCATGTGGAATACGACCGTTAGAGACACTTTGTATAAACGTCTTCTTCTTTTCGTGATGACCAATTACTTGACTGAATCTCATTAATTATTTATTGAATAACAGAACGAATTCGACTTGCTATTTCCTCCAATTCAGAAGCGCTTGGATGTAATTTTTCCTTACTAAAGTTGATATCTCCGACGTTTTGAAGTGGCACCAAATGTATATGGCAATGAGGTACCTCTAAACCTATTACAGCTGTTCCTACGCGCTTACATGGTACCGCCTTTCTAATTGCTTCGGCTACAGGTTTTGTGAATTTCCAAAGTCTGGCTAATTCATCATCCGACAAATCAAACATGTAATCAACTTCTTTCTTTGGGATACAAAGAACATGTCCCATTACCAATGGTTGAATATCTAAAAACGCCAAATGAAATTCGTCTTCGTATATCTTATGACAAGGAATATCACCGGATACGATTTTCGAAAAAATACTACTCATAAATTGCGAAGGTGATTTTAATTGGAACCTATACTGTTAGGCTTACAGACTAATGTCTAAAATTTCAAGTTTTACGATACCCGCTGGCACTTGAATCTCACAGATTTCGCCTTTTTTACGACCAAGCAAACCCATTCCAATCGCCGATTTAACCGAAATTTTATTCTCTTTTAAATTGGCTTCTTTTTCTGAAACCAACTGATAAACGGCCTCTTTTCCAACATTGTGATTTTTAACTTTCACCTTACACAAGATACTTGCTTTATCCGTATTAATTTGAGAACTATCGATTACACGGGCATTCGCAACTAAATGTTCTAATTGGGCAATTTTATCTTCTAAATGTCCTTGTGCTTCTTTCGCCGCATCGTACTCCGCATTCTCACTTAAATCACCCTTGTCGCGTGCTTCGGCAATCGCTTGAATAATTTTGGGTCTTTCAACGTGTTTAAGTTGATTCAACTCTTCCTTTAGGGCATC
>JALRKL010000174.1 GCA_023268875.1 Bacteroidia bacterium | reverse complement strand
ATAAAAGCACCATTAAGACAATAAACGCAATTGTCATAATCATGATTGTTTTTCCTCTTCTTTAACATTAAACGAAGCAGGGAATGCTTCAATAAGACTAATTAACGCAATCACAGCTAAACCAAATACACGCAAAGAAATTTTGAATCGTGCCCGCGTCATTTTCGCGTTGGTAGCTGTTTTCGGTATCTATATTTCCGTGGCCATTTTCAAACTACAAAATGGAATGGTAAAGGACTTTAGCATCAAACAGGAACGCAAAAACACTCGGATTAACAAAGTATTCGGAATAAGAGGAAACATATACGATGGCGATGGTGGATTGTTGGCTACATCAGTACCTACTTATGATATCATGTGGGATTCGCGGGTAAATGCCTTAACCGAAGAGCATTTTAATGAGAAGGTTGATTCACTTTCATATATGCTTGCTTTGAATTTCCCTCAAAGAAATCAATCTGAATGGCTGAATAAACTAAAATCACTAAGGGCTGTTGGGCACCGTTATTATACCCTTTTGAAGGATGTGTCCTTTGACAAGGTTCGTGAACTTAAAACATGGCCACTGATTCGAGAAGATAAATTCAAGAGTGGTTTTTGGGCCATCGAAAAAGGAAAACGAATGTATTTCATGGGAGAAATGGCCAAGCGTGCAATTGGCTATACCCGCAACGGAGTGAACGTTGGATTGGAAGGGGCGTTTGATAGTTTACTCAGAGGACAATCGGCGGAGGTAATGGAACAGCGATTACCAGGGAACATTTGGAGGCCTGTAAAAGTTGGGGCCGGCGATGAAGCCGAGAACGGCAAAGATATTGTCACAACATTAAATACACGCTTTCAGGACATCACACAGTATGCACTGAATAAGGCTATGGTACAACACAAAGCCGATCATGGTTGTGCCATTATTATGGAAGTAGAAACCGGACAAATAAAAGCCATTGCCAATTTAAAAAGAGGCAAGGACGGTAAATATTATGAGTCTATGAATTATGCCGTCGCTCAATTCATGGAGCCCGGCTCTACCTTTAAAATCATTTCGGCGCTGGCTCTTCTAGAAGACGGAGAGGCTGAGGCCGATGATACCGTATCGACGCATAAAGGCAAAATCAAGTTTTACGATACCGAATTTAAAGACGACGAACACAACAAAGAAATCCCCACTGCCTACACCTTACAAGAATGCATAGAACAATCGAGCAACGTAGGTATTAGCCAGTTGATTAATAATGCCTACAAGGACAAGCCAAAACGCTTTCTTTCACATCTAGAACGATTGGGATTAACCCTAAAACCTAATTTCGACATCCCCAGCTCCAACCATCCGGTAATAATTGACCCGAGTCATCCATTGTGGTCTGGAGTAACCCTTCCTTCTATGAGTATTGGATATGCTACCCGCCTTTCGCCCTTACAGCTTCTTAGTGTTTATAATGCTATTGCCAATAACGGGGTATTAATGAATCCTTATTTGGTGAAAGAAATACGACAAAACGGCAAGGTTGTAACTCAAATTTCCCCCAAGGTCATTAATAAAAAAATATGCAGCAAGCAAACCTACAAGGCTTTGCAAAATATGCTTCGTGGGGTCGTTACAAATGGAACCGCACAAAGGGCCTTCAAAGAGTGTCTTGTGGATGTAGCAGGTAAAACCGGGACAGCCCGTATAATTAATCCAAATGGCCGAGGATATTCAAATAAGCACATGGCCTCATTTGTAGGATATTTCCCCGCAAGTAAACCCGCGTATACCGTAATTGTCGTTATAAACGAACCGAATGCTGGTGACATATATGGCGCAGGAGTTGCAGCACCCGTTTTCAGAGATATTGCGAATAAAATTTACAGTTCACATCTTCGAATACAACCTGAATTAATAGCACAAGAAAACCGCGCGTTGCCGAGTACATTAAACGCCAACTTATCCCGCATTCAACAGCAGTTAGAGGAACTAGAAATTCCATTTAATGTAAGCAATCCTGAAGCGGAACTCGTTCATTCCGAATTACAGAATGGCAAACTATTACTTAACCCCATTAAAATTCCCAAAGGCCTCGTACCGAACATGAAAAATCTGGGGGCTCGCGAAGCGCTGCAATTAGCTTCTAAACTTGGAATTAAAGCTACGATTAGCGGTTACGGCCGGGTATATATGCAGAGCATCAAACCCGGAACGCGTATACACGATAAGCTCGAATTAAAATTATTTCTAAAGCCTTGAAAACCATCAGCGAAATCATATCGTCGTTAAATCTTAACTGTATCGGACTTGCCGATCAAGTTGTGAGTGACATTACACTTGACAGTCGAAAAGCCACGAACGGCAGTTTATATGCTGCAATTAAAGGCACTCAGGTAGATGGGCACGATTACATCAACAAGGCCATCGAATTAGGCGCCCATGTAATCTTACATTCTTCTCCTGTAGAGAACCCTGTAAACGGCGTCTGTTACATTCAAAATGAAGACGTGCCTGAGACACTAGGACGTATTTTATACGAGTACCAAGACCGATGCTTAGATGATTTAATCATAGTTGGTACAACAGGCACGAACGGAAAAACCACCGTTAGTACGTTACTTTTCGACCTATTCACTCAACTTGGATACCGTTGTGGCTTGATAAGTACCGTAAATTATAAGATAGCCGAGACGACCTTCACAAGTACGCATACCACTCCCGATGCCGTATCGCTGCACCGCCTTTTCAAGCAAATGCATGAAGAAGGATGCACCCATGTTTTTATGGAAGTAAGTTCACATGCCATTCATCAAAAAAGAATTGCAGGCATCCCTTTTTCTGGGGGAATTTTTACCAATATCACCCACGACCACCTCGATTATCACGGTACATTCGACAATTATATCAAGGCTAAAAAGATGTTCTTCGATCATCTTAACCCAAATGCTTTTAGCCTTACCAACAAAGACGATCGCAATGGATTAATAATGCTTCAAAACACCCGATCTACCCGTTACACATACGGATTAAATGGCACAGCGGACTTTAGTGCTAAGATTTGGGAAAGTGATTTTACCGGTATGCATTTGCGGCTTGCCGATAAAGATATATGGTCTCCTTTGGTAGGTAAATTTAATGCCTATAACATGCTGGCTGTCTATGCGGCCGCAACACTCATTACCGAGGGACAAGAAGAAATCGAAGTTGCGATGAGCGCACTTTCTCGTGTATCAGGTCGATTTGAAACAATACCGGGCCCTGAAAATCGCACCGTTATAGTGGATTATGCACACACTCCAGATGCCTTGGAAAATGTAATTTCAACTATTAAAGAGATTCAGAAATCAGATTCTCAACTCATCACTGTAATTGGTTGTGGTGGTAATAGGGATGCGGAAAAGCGACCAAAGATGGGCGGCATAGCGAGCAGCAAAAGTCAAAGATGTGTATTCACAAGCGACAATCCCCGCAATGAGGATCCCAATACCATCATCGAAGAAATGATGATGGGTGTTGACGCTTTAAACTTGAGAAAAATATTAAAAATTACCGATCGTGGCGAAGCTATAAAAACGGCAATTGCATTGTCATTCCCAGGCGACGTAATACTAATTGCGGGAAAGGGGCACGAGACCTACCAAGAAACTAATGGAGTTCGAATTGAATTTGACGATCGGGCTTGGGCACAGAACGCTTTAAAGAACATTCAATAATGTTATATTATCTATTTAAATATCTCGACGAAATGGGTATCAGCGGTGCTGGTGTCTTTAACTTCATTTCATTCCGAGCATCACTAGCTGGCATTTCCGCTTTATTATTTGCATTAATCGCAGGAAAAAGGATCATCGAATATTTGCAAAAACTGCAAATCGGAGAAACCATTCGTGATTTAGGCCTTGAAGGTCAATTGCAAAAGAAAGGGACTCCTACGATGGGCGGGGTAATTATTATTCTCGCTATAATACTGCCTACGCTTCTGTTCGCGAAGTTGGAAAATATTTATGTGATTATTATGCTCATCAGTACAGTCTGGATGGGAATGATAGGTGGTATCGACGATTACATTAAAGTATTCAAAAAGAACAAAGAAGGAATGAAAGCGACCACAAAGCTAATTGGTCAACTCTGCCTTGGAATTGTTATTGCCGCAACTATTGATTACACCCACAGCGCCAATCATATACCTCTGGAAACCAATTTGCCAATTACCAAGTTAAGATTAAATTATTCAGACATTCTACCAGGTGATGGAAACGCTTGGTTGCTCTTTATACCCGTAATTATTTTCATTGTTATGGCATTAACCAATGCGGTTAATCTCACCGATGGAATTGATGGACTTGCTGCTGGAACTACCGCCATAGTAGGTGCCGGATTAGGCATTCTAGCATATGCCACCGGTAACGTTAAAGTCGCCTCCTACCTTAATATTATCTATGTACCCAATAGCGGCGAGGTCGTTATTTTCTTGGCAGCATTAATCGGAGCTTGCCTTGGATTCTTATGGTATAACGGATTCCCTGCACAAGTTTTCATGGGAGATACGGGAAGCATGGCGCTCGGTGGAGCACTTGCAGCAGTTGCTATCATCATAAAAATGGAACTGCTATTGCCGATCCTTTGCGGAATATTTTTTGCCGAGAGTTTAAGCGTCATCCTCCAAGTAAGCTACTTTAAATATACCCGGAAAAAGCATGGAGAAGGACGCAGAATATTTCTGATGTCGCCATTACACCATCATTATCAGAAAAAAGGAATGCCCGAAAGCAAAATAACATTGCGCTTTTGGTTGATCACAGTAATTCTGGTTTTAGCCACGCTCGCTTTAATAAAACTACGATAAACAAATGCAACAAAAACTTGCCATATTAGGTGCTGGTATTAGCGGATTAGGATCTGCTATTCTAGGTGTACGCCAATCATGGTCGGTTTTTGTTTCAGACAATGGTCCAATCAAAATTGAAACCAAACAGCAATTAGAAAATCTCGGTGTAGAATTTGAAGAAAACGGACACAGTTTCGAAAACCTTGCAAAAGCAGATATCGTTGTAAAAAGCCCAGGGATTCCTCAAACAACCCCAATTGTTCAAAAACTAATCGCGGCAGGCATAAACGTTATATCCGAAATCGATTGGGCTACGCGCTTCACGAACGCTACCCTGATTGGCATAACAGGCACAAACGGAAAAACAACTACGACACTCTTAACCTATCATCTGTTAAAGGAAGCCGGATTGAATGTGGGTTGTGTTGGCAATGTAGGCATTTCGTTTGCTCAAATGGTCGCGGAAGATCCAAAGGATTATTATGTTATCGAAGTCAGCAGTTTCCAATTAGATGAAACCTATCATACCAGATTTCACATTGCTTGTATTTTAAACATTACCGAAGACCATTTAGACAGATATGAGGGAATGCAAGGATATATCAATAGCAAATTTCGGATAAGCCGTAACCAAAACGAAACCGATTTTTTGGTTTACGGAATTGACTGTCCGAACATCCAAGAGGAAATAATAAAGAGAACAATAACCGCTCAAAGTATCAGCTTTGGCACAATTCCAAGAGAAAAAAACTTCGCCACATACCGCGAAAATCAAATTGAAATAAACAGAAATAACATCAAATACACCATCGATATGAACAACTTTAGCTTAAGAGGAAAACACAACCAGTACAACAGCATGGCCGCTGCTGTAATTGCAAACATTTTGGAAGTTCGAAACGACAATATTCGTGAAAGCATGAGCAACTTCCAGAATATGGAACATCGCTTAGAAACGGTTACCAAGGTAAACGGCATTGAATACATCAATGATAGTAAAGCCACGAATGTAAATTCAACTTGGTTTGCCTTAGAAAGCATGGAAAAACCTGTAATATGGATTGCAGGAGGAGTAGATAAAGGAAATAATTATTCCGATCTAAAGCCCTTAGTAAAGGAGAAAGTGAAACTGATTATTTGTTTGGGATTAGACAATCTAAAAATCCACCAAGCTTTCCAAGGTGACGTAGACATGATTATCAATACAAGCAGTGCTAAGGAAGCCGTTCATGTGGCCTCTCGCATGGGTAGCAATGGAGATGCCGTTTTACTATCCCCTGCATGTGCAAGTTTCGACCTATTTGATAGCTACGAAGATAGAGGTCGGAAATTCAAAAATGCGGTTCGCAGCTTATAAGAAAACTATGAATAATTTTAAATCCATTTTCAAGGGAGACGTATACATCTGGGCGATTGTTTTCATCCTATCGGTTATTGGTGTATTAGCCGTATACAGTTCAACAGGAAATTTGGCCTTTGCGAAACAGCAAGGAAATACCGAATTTTTCCTTCTCCGGCATCTTGGATTTATTGTGGTGGGTTTGTTTATTATGTATGTGGTGCATAATATACCCTTTAAATTCTATTCAAAAGTATCCAATGTACTGCTCATAATTTCAATTGGGCTCCTCTTTCTAACTCTTACCATTGGATACAATATTAATAATGCCCAAAGGGTAATCCCAATCTTCGGCTTCACGTTTCAGCCATCTGACATGGCGAAAGTTTTCCTCGTTATGTATATCGCTCGGTATTTAAGTAAACGACAGGAAGGCGTTAAGGACTTTAATGTGTTTCTCAAATTACTAGGCGTTATCGCCTTGGTCATTGTACCTATCATTCCCGAAAATCTCAGTACCGCATTGGTAGTAATGACTACGAGTACGATGCTTATGTTCATAGGCCGAATAAAGATAAAGTTTATCTTGATGCTTGTATTTATGGGGTTGATTGCGGCAGTTTCGTTCTATGGCTTCCTAAAAATGATTGACATGAGTAAGTATACAAAAACGCGATTACCAACATGGGAGCGCCGAATAGATAGTTTTTTAGGAAATGATGAGAGCGGCGATAGTAATTACCAAAAAAACCAAGCAAAAATCGCCGTAGCAACCGGTGGATTATGGGGAAAAGGCCCTGGTAATTCTACCCAGAGAAATTATTTACCGCATCCTTATTCGGACTTTATTTTTGCCATAATCGTAGAAGAATATGGCTTAATTGGTGGATTGGTACTTATAGCCTGCTTTATTCTATTAATCATTCGCGCCTTAAAAATGGTAATCGAAAGCCAACGATCCTTGGCAGCACTAATAGTTCTAGGAATTGCATTTAGCACCTCATTTCAAGCATTAGTGCATATGGGGGTAAGCGTTGGAAGCCTTCCCGTTACTGGCCTTACATTACCTCTAGTTAGCATGGGAGGAACCAGTATATTATTCAATAGCATTGCTTTTGGCATTATGCTCGGAATAAGTCGTCATATTCAAGAAGAAAAACTCAAAGCCAGTACTACAGGTCCAGGCAGTATAAACGAAGACGATCATGAAACTGCGTAATGTTGTATTCACGGGTGGCGGCACAGGGGGACATATTTTCCCTGCAGTGGCTATTGCTAATGCGCTGAAATCAGAAAAGCCCGATATTCACATCCAATTCATAGGTGCTTTAGGAAAGATGGAAATGCAACGCGTTCCTGAAGCGGGCTATCCGATAATAGGATTGCCAGTTAGCGGATTATTGCGTCGAATTACATTCCGTAATATTAAAGTTTTATACAATGCCATTAACAGTTACTTCCAGGCGAGAAAATTACTTCGAAAAATCGATGCAGACATAGTCATCGGTACCGGAGGGTTTGCTAGTCTACCCGTTTGCATGGCGGCATCTCGTATGAAAATCCCATTATTTATATGGGAGGGAAACGGTTTTGCAGGCTTAACAAATAAATTATTAAACAAAAGTGCGAAGCGTATTTATTGTGGGTTTGACCGTATGGACAAACACTTCCGACATGGCAACTGGATTCATTCCGGGAATCCCATAAGACAGGAATTATTAGAAAAAGTAGAAACTCAAGACGCCCTAAGGTACTTTGGTTTTACAGAGAAGCGACCAACTATACTCATAATCGGAGGGAGCCTTGGAGCGGGAAGCATTAATCAAGCCGTTGATTTCGCCTTCCAACGGTGGATCGACTCGGGTTACTCCGTAATTTGGCAAACAGGAAAAACATTTCAAACGACCCATTCACACCCACAATTGTGGACAGGTCAATTCATCAAAGAAATGAAATATGCCTATCATTTAGCCGACTTGGTAGTTTCACGATCAGGTGCTCTAAGTGTATCTGAAATTATGGCCTGTGGCGTACCTGCCGTTTTTATTCCGTCGCCTAATGTAACCGATGACCATCAAACGAAAAATGCAGAAAAAGCGATACAAACGGGCGGTGCGAAAATGCTAATTGACGAAACGGTTAGAGACAAACTGGGACCTGCAGTACTTGATTTGATGCAAAATCCAACCGAACTCGCGGAAATGAAAAAAGCACTTCTTAATTCGGCTAAACCTAATGCCACTCAACAAATTGTTAGCGACATTCTGATTCATAGATGAAATCCCTAAATCAATATACACATGCCTATTTCTTAGGAATTGGAGGTATCGGGATGAGTGCCATATGCCGGTATTTCAAGGAAATTGGTATGGTCGTTGGGGGATACGATAAAACTCAAACACCTTTAACAGATGAGCTTGAAAAGATCGGAATTGAAATAGTATTCCAAGATTCTATAAAGAACTTCCCAAAATGGGTCACCCAAAATATTGAAAATACTCTTTTCGTAATAACTCCGGCCATTCCTAAAGAACATCCACAAAAAGTATGGCTTGAATCGAATAATATAATCCTCTTTAAACGCTCTGAAGTATTAGGAGTTATCACTAAAGATACCACTTGCTTAGCCGTAGCTGGCACGCACGGCAAAACAACTACTTCTACCCTTCTGGCCCATATTTTAAAGGAATTAGATTGGGAATTCAGCGCTTTTTTGGGTGGAATCTCCAGCAATTTCGGGTCTAATTACATAAAAAATAAAGGTACGCATCGTCATACGTATCAACCATTAGTAGTAGTTGAAGCTGATGAATTTGACCGAAGCTTTCACCGACTATACCCAGACGCAGCCATTATTACTGCGGTAGATGCCGATCATTTAGACATATATGAAACCAAAGAGGCCTTCACCGAGGCATTTCACATTTTCGCGAATCAAATAAAACCATCAAGCGGATCTAGCTTGTTTATTCATGAAGCATTGAAATGGCCCCACAAATCATCACAGAACCAATACGGGTATGGTAATGAAAACGATTATCAAATTATCGATTTAAAAATAGAGAGCGGATACTATTTATTTGGACTATCACACAAGGGAAGTATTTACAATTTTAAAGCAGGATTGCCTGGGTATCATAATGTTTTAAATGCATGCGCCGCAATTGCATTGTGCCATGGATATTTAGGTATTTCGTTAGAAACTCTCGCAAAACCTATTTTATCATTTAAAGGAGTAAAACGCCGCTTCGAGTATCTGGTAAACAGAGAAGATCATGTTGTTATAGATGATTATGCCCATCACCCCGAGGAACTTAATATGATTATCGACTCGGTCAGAGATTTATACCCAAGTAAAACCATTACTGGAATATTTCAGCCTCATTTATTCTCAAGAACGAACGACTTTGCTAAAGAATTTGCAGATTCCTTAGAGAAATTAGACAAACTCTATTTACTAGAAATTTATCCAGCACGCGAAAAGCCCATTCCGGGTGTAAACTCCAATCTATTGTTAGAGTTAATGACTAATAAGAACGGTGCGGTATACTCCAAGGTCGAAATATTAAACGAATTAACAAAGGAAAAGCCCGATGTGCTTCTGATTTTAGGTGCAGGCGACGTTGATACATTACGACAACCCATAATCGAGATTTATGAATAAAATAAGAATGGTATTCAGTAAACGCCAGTGGATGGTAAGCATATTGATTGTGTTTATAATCCTGCTTGTTTTTGCTTGGACTAAAATGAATTTCGCCGGTAAAAATCGGATCGTTTCTAAAATTGAAATTGACATTAAGAATCCAATTAAAGATTTCCAATTTTTAAACAATCAAGATATTAGTGAAAAAATTCAGGATCGAATAGGAAATCCTATTGGCAGACCAGCGTCAGAAATCTCACTAACCCAATTGGAGCAATTATTAAATAGTATTCCTGAAGTTAGTTCTACAACCGTTTACGTTTCTTTTAACGGTAGTTTACACGTTAAAATAAAGGAAAGAGAAGCTATTGCTCAAATGATTAACATAAAAGGCGAGGTATGTTATTTGGATACAAGCATGCGCATGATTCCGGCCAAAAAACACATTCAGGCTCCCGTTATTATCGTTAACGGCAACATCAATCAAAAAATCGTTTTTGGCAAGAAAATTAGCCAAAAGTGGCAAAACAAATTAAAGCCGATTTTAACCGAAATTAATAAAATTTCCTTTTGGAAAAATCATTTTGAACAATGTTATGTCGATAAGTTTGGCACCCTTTTATTGTATCCCAACGTGGGAAGGCATAGCATTGTTATGAACAACGTAGAAAATGTAGTTGAGAAACTCGATAATCTACGTCTTTTCTATGAGAAAGGACTAAAGCACATCGGGTGGAACCACTACCGAACCATCAATATTTCATACCGCAACCAAATAGTAACGGAACCCAATGTTTCATATACTGAACACAATTAAAATAACACTGTCTAAAAAGCACAACACCCAGATACGATCATGAAAAGCGAAAAGAACAACATTATTGTAGGCCTTGACATCGGTACAACCAAAATTTGCGCAATTGTTGGACAATTGGCCGAAAATGGTAAAATCAACATTCTAGGAATAGGTAAATCTTCTAGCCAGGGAGGTGTGTCGCGAGGCATGGTGGCCAATGTGAGCAAAGTAGTTCAAGCCATTCAAGAAGCGGTTAGCCAAGCCGAGAAAGCCAGTCACGTAAAAATAAGCACGGTGTATGCCGGTATTGCCGGTCACCACATTAAAAGTTTACAACACCGAGGAACATTAAACCGACATAACGGTGAGGATGAAATAAAGAAAGAAGAGTTATTAAGAATGGAACAGGAAATGGAGAACTTGGTACTTCAACCTGGTCTTGATATTCTTCATGTAATACCTCAGGATTACACGATAGACGGTGAAGACGGAATACGCGATCCTGAAGGACGTATTGGTATGCGTGTTGATTGTAACTTCCATATCATAACAGGAGAAACTACCCGTGCCAAAATTATCGGTCGTTCGGTGAAACAGGCACATTTAGAAGTTGCCGATTTAATAGTAGAACCCGTTGCATCAGCTACAGCCGTTCTTTCTAAAGAAGAAATGGAAGCAGGTGTTATACTTGTAGATATTGGTGGTGGAACTACCGACATATGTATTTTCGAAAATGGATTTATCTCGCATACTGCTATTATTCCTATAGGAGGAGATAGAATAACGATGGACCTTCAAGAAGCATTCGGAATATTAAAAAGTCAAGCAGAAGAAGTGAAGATTATGTATGGAAGTTGCTTCCCCACTGAACAAATGAAAAACGAAGTGGTAGTAATCCCAGGCTTACCCGGCAGAGAGCCAAAAGAAATCAGCGTTTATGCTATTTCCCAAGTTATTCGCGCACGAATGGAGGACATCATCCAGAAAGTAGAATACGAAATTGCATTAGCAGGGGTTGATAATACCTTAAATGGAGGTATCGTGTTAACTGGTGGAGGATCAAGTCTAAAAGAAGTAAAACAACTTTTTAGTTACCAAACCGGCTTTGATGTTCATATCGGAACTCCAGGACAACATCTCGGTCGTGGCCAAGTGGAAGAAGTTCGCAAACCACTTTATGCTACCGCAATTGGATTGGTTATGAAAGGCATAGAAATCGAGCATACCTACGGAAGTCAATTTGCTCCGAACCAATTAGAATCAATTCAAAATAAGGGCGAAGAAAATGCCGAACCTGTTTTGGAGGAATCTATTTTAAACGAAGAACCACGTAAAAATAAAAAGGGACTTGGATGGTCAAGCCCTTATAATATGAATATGTTCTCTGATATGTTCCGTCAGTGGTTTAGCGACGAGGAAGATTCGGATTTCAAAGATTAATTAACAAAACACTATGGATATGGAATTTCAACCTGAAGTAACACTAGACAAAATAATTAAAGTTATAGGTGTAGGCGGCGGCGGAAACAATGCGGTCAATTACATGTACAAACAAGGTATTGAAGGCGTTGATTTTTACGTTTGCAACACCGATATACAAGCATTACGTCATAGTCCTGTACCTAATAAACTGCAGCTAGGAGCAAGCTTAACATCGGGCTTGGGAGCAGGATCATCTGCACTAAGGGGTGAAGAAGCTGCACAAGAAAGCGAAAATGCAATCGAACAAATGCTATCCGATGGTACACGTATGGTCTTTATTACCGCAGGTTTTGGCGGTGGTACAGGTACAGGTGCGGCTCCTGTAATCGCAAGCATAGCGAAGAAGTTAAATATCTTAACTGTCGGAATTGTAACTCTACCATTTAGCGATGAAGGCCAACAACGACAAAACCAAGCAACCGAAGGAATAGAAAAAATACGCCCACATGTTGATGCATTAATTACAGTTTCTAACGATAGAATCGTGGATATGTTCGGCGATTTAACCTTTTTGGAGGCCTTTGCTCAAGCCGATGACATTTTATGTACTGCGGCAAAAGGAATCGCGGAAATCATCTTTAAAACAGGACATTTAAATGTTGACTTTAAAGATGTAGAAACTGCCATGACCAATAGCGGTCGGGCCTTGATGGGAACAGGAAGAGCCGGTGGTGAAAACCGAGCAAAAGATGCCGTAACTTCAGCTATCAAGAGTCCGTTGCTCGATAACACTAAAATTACAGGTTCGAAACACATCCTAATAAACATTACCTATGGAAGTAAAGCTCCTTCTTTAAGTGAAACACGCACGATAATGCATTTCCTACAGGAAGAGGCGGGTTATTCTGCAACCTTAAAAATGGGAATTACCCTTGATGAAACCTTACAGGAAGAATTAGCAGTTACCGTAATTGCCACCGGTTTCGAGTCTCACGAAATTGAAACGCCCGTTGAAGCAATTATTGAATCTCAACCGCAAGAAATCAGTATCAAGTCCACGTTCACACAACAAGATGATGATGAAATCATCATCGAGGAACTCGATAATACAGAGCCAATAAATGAGGTAGTTTCTACAAATACACCTCAAGCCGAATTAGAAAATCCTATAGGTGATTTGTTTAATGGCTTCGATGATTCCGATTCCAATGAGATTTCAGAACAGGAAACCATGAAAAAAGAGGAAATTTATCAGGTACCACCACAAAGAAACCCTCAAACACATGGCATACATACCAGACCTGCAACACCCGTAAAACCCACGGGACCGCAAATTGATGTTTTCGGACATTATCACGACAGTGATATGAATATACCTGCTTACAAGCGACGTAACATCCAGCTAGCTAGTGCGCCAGCTAGTAATTCAAGTCATGTTGAAAAACTAAATATTTCCCAAAAAAACGATGAGAATGAGGAACCCACATTCCAATTCACACCAAATAAGATGTTACACGACAATGTGGACTAAAAATTAGATATCTTCAAGTGTTTGTGTTGTTAAGGCCACCTTCTCAGGTGGCCTTTTTTGCGTTTATGACTGCACTTAAAAGACAAACCCACTGTTAGATTTACCCTACCAATATTATTAACTGCCCTTATGAATCACCTCATCATACAGTTCTGCATAGCGATTGGCGACTATTGATTCTTCATATTCTAATTCGGCTTTTCTTCTTGCATTTACCGAAAACTCTGCGAGTAAGTTCGGGTTCTTCAACAAATGCAAAACACCATCGGACATAGCTTGCCAATCTCCTTTGGAATACACAAAACCTGTAGAATCGTCACTAATCAATTCGGGTATTCCCCCAATATTGTATCCTAATGCAGGTATGCCGCAAGCCAAACTTTCCATTACCGTAGTTGGCAAATTATCTTCTAGTGAAGTAGTGATATACAAATCAGCCGCTCCGAACAAACTTTTTACCTGTTCTGGTTTTCCAACATATCCCGCGTAATGAAACGATACAGGTAAATCTATGATTTCTTTAGATTGACCAAGCACAATTGCCTGAATCTGATTTGGACCAAGTCTATCAAGTATTTTTCTAAAGTCTGCAAACCCTTTAGCTGGATTCTCCAAATTAGCAGCAGAAAACAACACCGTAAATTTGGTTGGATTTAAATTAAATCTAATCTTGTTCTCTCTTTTTTGTGATTCATAACAAACCTCGAAAGAAGAAACTTTTATAGGGTTAGGGATAACAGCAAATTTCACATCGCTATTTAGGACCATACTGGTTTTTGCTACTTCACTCAGCCATTTACTCGGTGCCGCCCAATTTATTCCTGACTCTTTAAATAGTTTGATCTTCGTACTTAGTAAATTACTGGATAAATCGTTTGATTCTTGGTTATACAAGTACGGACATTCTCCACAGCCCGAAACAAGTCGTTCACAACCCCATAAATAAAAACAACCACCTGTAAACGGCCATAAGTCATGGCAGGTCCAAACGATAGGCTTACCCAAATCTATCAATTTCTTTAGAGAATCAAACGATAAAAAGCCTTTTAAAATCCAATGAATATGTATAATATCCGCATCTATTATTAGTGGATGAGTACTTATATCAACCCCTATTCGAGCATGATTAAACTGAAATCGAATTTTTGCTTCTCGTTCATGCTGCAGGAAGTCAAACTTATCCAAAACATGATTCAACTTTGCTCTTATTTTCCGAGGGAAATTATTAGCCCAGAATTCCGTGGCCTCTAAATTATTAGATTCCCCTTCAAAGATCAGATGCTGAGATATCACTTCTGTGTATTCATTTAAGGCCGAATTCAATCGTTGAGCAACTATCGATGCCCCTCCTTTATCCGACGCGTTTAAATGAACAACCTTCATGACTAAATTTCAGCTCCGACTCGTTTTAATTTGCGCACTAATATTAGAGCAAGTAAAAATGTAACCATCATCAGCGTCCCACCTGCTATGTAGGGTAGTCTAAAATAAGATGCATACAAAAAACCACTAGCGAGTGGTCCAACCGTACGCGCTAAAGACCCCATACTTTGAAGAATTCCAAGCATTTTCCCCTGTGCATCAGCAGGCGAATGCAACGAAACCATACTATTGATTGAGGGCATCAGCAATCCGTTTCCAATAGCCAAAAGAAAAATAGCGAATATTTGAACTGGGTAAAACCATTCAAGGGTAGGCATCGGGATAATAGTTAATCCCAAGCCTGCAATTGGACATCCCCATAACAACATTCTATTCAAGCCTATTTTCTTTTGGAAGAATCCTATCAGCCCGCCTTGAACTATCGCCGAAAACACCCCAATAACTCCGAATATATTACCTATGGCTTTGGGGCTCAAGTAATAATGTTCTTTCCATAAAACCGCGGCGTTGATTTGCATCATGCTGAATGCCGATATATAGATAAAATTAATAAGCAGTAATTCGCCTACGATTTCAATACTCCAAGCCTGAACCATTCCTTTAAAGGTGTCTTTGGGCTTGCGTTTCACTCCTCCCATTGAAGTATTACTCTCTGGCAATAAAACAAACGCGAGTATGAAGTTTATCAAACATAAAGCCGCTGTGAAAAGGCCCACAAAAATCATCCCTCCGTATTCTGTATGATTTCCTGCTGAGAACAACCATCCTCCCAATGGTGGACCAAAAACAAAACCAAGTCCAAATGCGGCACCAATGATTCCCATTTTTTTTGCCCGGTCCTTAGCATCTGTGATATCCGCAATATAGGCTTGAGCCGCACTTATATTAGCGCTACCGAAACCTGAAACTACTCGAGCAAGTAACAGTACCAAAAACGAACCGGCAAAGCCGAATAATACATAGCCCAGAGCGTTAACTAAAATTGAGCCCAAAATAATTGGCCGTCTTCCCACTCTATCAGAAAGTGCGCCAAACAAAGGGGCAAAAAGAAATTGAATTATGGAAAATACAGCGGCTACTAAACCTACCGCAATGTCGGGATTAATTCCGATCGGCGATGCCGCAGCCATAGTCTTTGCTAGATTCGGCAAAATCGGAATGATAATTCCAAAACCTAACAAATCAATAAATATTGTCAGGAAAAGTATGGCTATTCTTTTGTCTTTCATGACTATAATTTGCCGAATGCCCAAGAATCCTTGAAAGGTATATACAATCGTTCTCTAACGTCTCTCAAATTCGTAACCATAGTGTTAATTACTATGGTTTCTCCATCTAAAATTTTACTCTGTACGCTTTCTTTAACCTGAGCAAGGTTAAATACTTTGGAAGTATTACAAAATGGTTGCCAAACGAGCATCCGTTGCAAAAAATCGACGGGAAAGTTTCCGAGAAGTTTAAATACTTTATCAATACTACAACCGGTAGGTGGGGCAACATTCTCGTCTACCGCAACAATTAAAATTGAATCATGAAGGATGGAATAACCCGCAGATAATTGGGCGCCATGAGCAGACCAATCCGAAACAAATTTGTCCATTTGGGTTTTCAGCAAATCCAAATGAGTTGCTTCCAGCAACTGGGCAGCCCCAAAAATCCATACACGGCTATCTTCCGGTAATTCTGGCAATATCATTTTGCGTGTTGATTTACCAATTCGGCGATATCCAAAACCTGAACATCGTCTTCCTTTTCAAAATGTTTGGTGCCATCGCGCATCATAGTCATACAAAACGGACAGTTAACTGCAATTACGTCCGGTGAATCTTGCAGCGCTTCTTCCGCACGTTCGATATTTACTTCTTTATTGCCTTTTTCGGCTTCTTTAAACATCTGAGCACCACCTGCGCCACAACATAACCCATTGGTGCGGCACCGTTTCATTTCTTGAAGATCGGCATCTAAGCGTTCAATAACCATTCTTGGGGCTTCATAAACTCCATTTGCACGACCGAGATAACAGCTGTCGTGATACTTTATTTTCTTTCCGTTGAAAGGCCCTCCTTCTATTGCCAATCGACCTTGTTCTATTAGCTCGTTAATAAATTGGGTATGATGAATAACGTCATAATTCCCTCCTAAAGCAGGATATTCATTTTTTAAAGTATTGAAGCAATGAGGACACGCGGTAACTATTTTTTTTATACCGTACCCATTCAGCAGTTCAATATTCTGCATTGCCTGCATTTGAAATAAGAATTCATTCCCTGCGCGTTTTGCTGGATCGCCCGTACATCCCTCCTCAGCACCTAGGATGGCAAACTCCACCTTTGCTTTATTTAAAATTTCCGCAAACGCACGACTAACCCGTTGGGCTCTTTCATCATAGCTCCCTGCACATCCTACCCAAAATAGCACTTCTGGAAGTTTACCTTCTTCAATGAACGACTGAATTTCTTTTACTGCAACCATGTACCCGCAATTTCGGGATTTTTTTTTCGTTTTTCACATGGAAAACACAAGATTTTCAATCTTAGTTTCTCATTTTATACATATTCTAGAACTGTTTTTTCATTACATAGAAAGTTAACGCAAAATTCAATTTATTGTAGGTTCCGAAAAAGCACCCAACACAATACCCCCAAATGAAATATATTTTTAAAACAAAATGGGCCGCTTTTAGCGGCCCATTTTAAGTCTCGACAAAAATCTTAATAACCCACACCGCCCATACCAGAAATTTCCTTGTAAGGCATAATTAAAACAGGTACTGATGCTTTTTCACAAACAGATTGAAACGCGCTCGTTTTAAAAATGCCCTCTGTGTTGCTCACGGCGCTAATCCAACAAGGCTTCATTGAATTGGAACGTTCAATTATCACTTCCGCGCAATGTTTAGATGCGACTTCCTCAATAGAGGCCTTAATTCTTCGTTCTTCCATGTAACCTTGCCCTTGTATGCTGTAGGTGTGAACATAACGCTCATCCTCTTTATCCGAAGGCGTACTAACTCCTAAAACATGAACTTTCGATCGGGTAATTTGCGCCCATTCTGAAACCCGATAAAACTTTTGTCTGGTTTCGGATTGTCCGTCAAGTGGCATGACAATCGTACTTGGGGCTGCCCAACGTGTTTCCGCATTTAAGTACAAAATTGCGCTATTAAAGGGATCCACCGTTGCGGCCATTCCTCCTCCCAGAAAACCAGGCTTTACACAAGCAGCTCCGGCGATAACCATATTACAATCTTGTTCGTCGGCTACTTTTGCCAGTGTTTTCCAAAACGGGCCGCCTTGTTTGATGTATTCCAAATCCTTAAAATTCGCTCGCTTGAATTCACTTTGATAATTAGCAAGTTCTTGTCCATTTGTCAAATCAATTGAATCGGACGTTTGCACATATGTCAAGCTGAGATTGGACTTTTTGCTAAGAAATAAAGCCGCCTCTAACGTGTCTTGGCTGGGTACATTTTTGTCGATACTAAATAAAATTTTTGTAGTTTTTTTATCCATAGGCATTTTGGGTTGTTTCTTCAAATAACGGCGAATTTCAAGAAAAAAACAACACTTAAAGTTTCGTTAACAAACTGAAAACATGAAGTTTCAGCAACTCAACAATTTATCGGAATAGGTTGTATTTCAGAATACAGTAGATTGCCCTAAATCCATCTTTCCAACCTATTTTCTTGCCTTCTTCAAAGGTTCTACCATAGTAACTTATTCCTACCTCATATACTCTAATTCCCTTAACTCGAGCAATTTTTGCCGTTACTTCTGGCTCGAATCCAAATCGGCGCTCCTGCAATTTCAAGGATTGTAATATGTTTGTATTGAACATCTTGTAGCATGTTTCCATATCCGTCAAATTTAGATTGGTGAACATATTCGATAAAAACGTTAAAAACTTATTACCGATGCTATGCCAAAAAAATAGAATTCTATGGGGATTGCCGCCCATAAACCGGCTCCCATAAACAACATCGGCAACACCATCAACAAAAGGTTTTAATAGAACATTATATTCGTGAGGATCATATTCAAGATCGGCATCTTGAATCACGGTTATATCTCCTTTTGCCATTTGAATGCCTGAGTGCAGCGCGGCACCTTTACCCATATTTCGTTCATGGCGACTTATATTAAGTTTAATACTGGGATTCTGTTCGTGGTATTTTATTAACGCCTCGAATGTGCCATCTTTAGAGCAATCATCTACTATTATTATTTCTTTTTGAAAACCACCGATTAATTCAACTTCTTGAATCTTATTTAGGATCAAATGAATGGTTTTTGCCTCATTATATGCGGGAATTACGATTGACAACAATGACATTGGTTCAAAATTAATCAAATTTTGGGCTTTACCTCCATTAACCCTGGCACAAAATACCATTTACTTGTATGTAATTCTTTACATCTGTAACGACTGCGTAATTTAGGACCGCGTAAGAATAAACGGTCTTCAATATAAAACTCGGCACCTTCTTGAATATTTTCTACTAACACGGTCAGTTCTTTTCGAATATCGTATTGTTTAAGCGTGCGCACTAGTTCTGGGCTTGTACAACTGCTTGCAGCCGGATTTTTTACATAATTCCCAACAGCATTAAGAACATCTTCCGGTAAATAAGAAGTAGCCAATACGGGCTTTGCCACTTCATGGAATTCATTTTTCCATTCCGCCCCGTGGGGTTTTACCCTTAAGCCGTTTTTTTCGAAGTTAATCAAATGTGCTGTTTCGTGTAAAAAGGTGATAAGAAAAGAATATGGATTTAAGTCGTTATTAATACTAATTCTATGGGCTTCCCCGGATTTTGGTGGACGATAATCTCCTAGTTTAGATTTCCGTGGCTTTTTTATGTGCAATTGTATTCCATACTTCCATAGCAAATCGTGGGCATACTGCGCACTGCCCTGTGGAAGGTATTTCTCTAAAGTTTGTAAAAGCCCGCTTGTCATGAATCGCAAAATTATTTAAATCAATCCCTCAGAGGTTGGTCAGCTACTCTATAACTAGAATTGAATTCTTTCCGAAACAGTTAGACCAATTGATAAGGAAGAGGTTGCTGCCGGACTTGGGGCGTTTAATACATGGATAAAGCGGTTGCTTTCTTGTATGTAAAAGTCGTCTAAAAGACTTCCATCTTTATCAACCGCTTGCGCTCGAACACCTGCTGGTGCTGGTTCTAAATCATCCATTTCAATCTCAGGAATTAACTTCTGCAATGCCTTCGTAAATGCCGCTTTGGAAAAAGAACGATAATATTCCCCTATACCGGTTTTCCAATATTTAAAAGCTACTTTCTGAAATCCACGCCACAAAATACTTCCTAAAAAATCAGAAAGATTAAAACTGGTTTTATGATATCCCTCTCTTTTAAATGCGAAAACTGCGTTTGGACCCGCTTCAATTTCCCCAGTAATTCTGCGTGTAAAATGTACACCTAAGAATGGAAATTGTGCATCCGGAACGGGATATATTAAGGATTTTACGAGATGGGCTTTTTCTTTTTTTATAGTGTAATACTCTCCACGAAAGGGAATAATGCGCACATTTAATGTTTCTCCTGCTAAGCGTGCTATTTTATCACAGTATAAGCCCGCACAGTTTATTACCTTATCTGCGTCAATTCGTCGTTTCTCCGTTTTAACCTTTAATGAATTATCACTTTGTTCAAAACCCAGTACTTTTTCTCCTGTTAAGATTTCAACTCTTTCTGATTTTCTCAACTCATTGGCAAGCGCGTCTGTTAATTGTCGGTAGTTAACGATCCCCGTTTGAGGAACGAAAATGCCTTTTAATCCTCTCGCATGCGGCTCATATTTTTTAATTTCCAACTCGGACAAACGCTTCAAGCCCTGCAGGCCATTTTCCACTCCACGTTGATACAACTTGTCCAGGGCGTCAAATTCAGAGTCGTTTGTAGCCACGATGACCTTACCACAAAGTTCATAAGGTATTTCATGCTCTTTACAGAAATCAATAAGCATTTCATATCCTCTCAAGCAATTCTTGGCCTTTAAACTCCCTGGCTTGTAATATATCCCTGAATGAATAACCCCACTGTTATGTCCGGTTTGATGTGCAGCCAAATGAGACTCTTTTTCGATAATAGTAATTTTAGTTTGAGGATGATTTTTCCAAATTTGATATGCCGTAGCCACCCCAACAATTCCACCGCCAACTATTACCAATTGCTTCATATTACAAAAATAACAAAATACCCGGGTCGCTCGGTCAACTTAAGGTAATTGACCTGTCAAAGTAATCGCCACCTGATTTGGTTAAATAACTATACTGTTCGATTTAACCTCCACAATTTATTTCCAATCAAACAAGATGTACATCGCTTTTCTCCACAATAATGCTTGAATTGATTTAATAATTCATAACTATTGCGTTGATTAAATCCTTTAGACGGAACCATCCATTTCATCGGAGCGTTTATCCTATTTAATTCAAATGATCCATTTTCAAGTATCTGTAAAATACCATCGTTAATTTCTTTCCCGATAAACATCCGTCGAGCTCCCCAAACCGGCAATATAGCGTTCTGAATTAGTTTTGCTCGATTCAAATAATTCCAAGCGAGCGAGCCTTTCGAATTTGCAATATCCCCTCCTCTAGAGCGTTTATTTTCAACCTTCTTAGAAGCCATAGCCTCTGTAAAATTCGGAGTACTAAGATGAATTCCAGCATATGAAAATGGTCCAATTTGTGTCAATAATAAATCCAACTTTTCATACGAACTTTCGACTAATAATGGCTCTAAGTATCCTTTCATTTGTTGCATCCAACTAAAAAACTGAATCATACGTTGAATAGGGTAGCCCCCAGGTCTAATATTGCGATGTTGCCAATTCGTAATATACGTAAGTTCCGGAAATACGTTTTTCCTATAATTCTTTACAAAATACTCCGTTTCGATTTTTTGTTTGGTAGGACTTGCGTTCCAAACACCCGATTCTGAAATCAACCATCCTATATAATCTTCGAACACATAACGTCGGAATACCTTTAATGGAATTTGATTGGCTAAAGTTAGTGCATTCATGCGATTCTGCGGATCTACCGAATAGGCCATCATTCGAACAAAAAGCGTTCGTTCCCAATCGAAATGAAATTTCTCCGCCCATTGAAAGGTTTCTTCAGACTGTGCGATGAGTTCTTTCATTGCCGCTTTATTATGTTGCTCCTCAATAATTTCTTTAGATATATAATTGAAATTATACCGACACATGAAATCTACCTCCTGGACGGACGTAATTTGCATTTTTTGCAAATCTTTTTCACTAAAATAATCCTCCAAACACAAAGTAGGCAGTCTTTCTCC
>JALRKL010000146.1 GCA_023268875.1 Bacteroidia bacterium | reverse complement strand
CTCATTCGCCTTGGAAAGGCTGATGTCGTAGTAACCGGTGGATCGGAAGCCGCTATCAACCCAGTAGGGATGGGAGGGTTCAATGCAATGAATGCTCTTTCAACTCGCAACGATGATCCAATGACCGCTTCTCGTCCTTTCGACGCGGATCGTGACGGTTTCGTCATGGGTGAAGGTGGTGCTGGTATCATCCTAGAAGAGTACGAACACGCCAAAGCGCGCGGTGCGAAAATCACACGATTTGAATCGTAAAAACTTCTATTTAAGTATTCCGTAGAAAAGTCTACCTGATTAAAGTAGTGATTCCCATGTAGAAAGTCATGCCGGAGTATGGGGCCGTTTTAAATATATTCGCCATATTATCGCTGCCTATAAATACCGGACCGGTTCTCAAGTGGGCACCTACACTAAATCTATTATACGCATTCTGATAGCGCATTGGCATCGCCACTTCAAACCATTTATGTTCAAACCTTGGCACAACTGCGAGACTACTCAATTGTGTAAATTCCCATTTCTCTCCCAAATTTAATGCTTGTTGCCAATGTGCCGCTACAAAAACGCCCTTAATAATTTTAATATCCGCTTGTAATTGCAACGTAGTCGGCAATTCAACTGTTGTAATTGAATTATTATTTTTCAAGGTGCCTTGAGAGCTTGCGGACTCCAAGGTATAATCCAAAATCGCTTGAGTGCCTGTTGTTGCAGCCAAAGCAAACTCTTTGTTATTAAGAGGCATTTTAAATGGCGATTCCTTCGCATCTATTATGTATCCTGCATTTTGATTGCGATAACCAACGCTGCCTAAATCAAGAATAGCTGCACCGAATTTAAACCGATAATCCTTAAATCCTTCTCGTGCATTTAATGAAGTTTCCATATTGGTGCCAAGCTCCACTGAAATACCTAAGTCCAAGCCAAAACCTAAGCCTGTAATGTTACCCAAACTTGGCAAACTACCATTAATAACGCCACGAAACAGTTGCCCGAGTAAATTATTATCCGTGTAGGCTAATTCCATATAACCACCTGACATAACTAAGGTATCCATACCCAAGGCTTGAAAAGACATCCCATTGTTTTGTAAATTAACCGATCCCATTCCCAAGATTCCTTTGATTGTTGAAGCGAAGCCCAAC
Organism: Bacteroidia bacterium; assembly: GCA_023268875.1. Taxonomy (GTDB): domain Bacteria; phylum Bacteroidota; class Bacteroidia; order NS11-12g; family UBA955; genus VMCP01. The sequence goes on along the minus strand of JALRKL010000146.1, from coordinate 16,619 downwards.
TTTACGGCAGAATTATTTAAAATTCGATATCCAATTATTGCCGAAATCTCTTGGTAACTATTAGCATTCAATTGAAATTGATACGATGCAATATCTAAAGGATTTACCAGTTTCTGTGAATCAACCCATTGCTTCGCAAATTGCCATAGACCAACCGATACGTTATTCATATTTAACTGCGACCTGGTTCTGGTTGCGGTTCCCCAAACAAAGCGACCGTATTGATTAACGTATGCTGGACCTCTGAACTCAGAACTCATATTCAAGTTAAATTGGGTTTTATTGGGATCTGTATTCACCCACTCATCGTTCCAAACTAATTTGCCCTGATCGTTTTTATATTGTTGATCAACGTTGCCGTTCATTAAATCCCAAAGTGAAAATGGTGCATTTAATGTTGCATAATCATTAGTAAGTTCAAATCCCAAACCTCCAATATTAGCGCTTCTTTTATGGGTCATCAAAGTAACACTGGCCGGATTGGTATATATCCCATTTACACCAGAATAATTACTGTTTTGAAGTGCGGAAAAAGACTGTGCCTCGAGTTGAAAAATCCAAAATAGTCCTAATAATGAAAGAAATGTACGTTTAAAATGCATACGCAAATATAACTCCACTTGTCTGAATAGAGGGTAAATGACCCCCTTCAAAATAGTATCAAAAAAAAGACCGGCTTGGATTACAAGCCGGTCTTAGATATAATAGCTAGAAATAAATTAGCGAACAATAAACTTCGCCGTTTGCGTTCCAACGCTGCTCTTAACATTAACCATATACATACCTGCTGCAAAATCTTGGGTAGGAATATGTACTTCGTTGATACCGCGGCTCATGTTGTTCATCTTTTGTAAAGAAACTACACGACCGTTGATATCCATTACTTCAACACTAACGGTTGCATTGTCGTTTAACTCGAAATTAACCACAACATTCTGACCTTGGTTTGAAGGATTTGGGAATACCTTCAAATCGGCAACACCATTTTTCAAAGCTTCTACAGACGCATTTTCTGTGGTGATATCAATCCAATAACCCAATAAAGTTGAAGTAGTGTATATACTCGTAGGATAGTAAGACTGCCATCCATTTGATGTTCTAACACCATTCTTCAAAACAGAAGGAGTCCAAAAGGTATTGTTGTAACGATATGGAGTTTCGCTTACTATAGGAGTATTTTCCCAATAGTGTGCACGGACACCGTAACCGTTTATTTTGCTGCGATAGGTAGGCTCATTCCAGTTCATAAATGTATCGTTCAAGGCTGGTTTCAACATATTTTTGAATACCAAAGAGAAGCCCACAACATTTGCATTTACTTGAGCTGCATTTGTGCTCAACGATTTAAAGTTTGGAGGAATCACACCGGTTAATCTGCTGTACAATGAACCGGCAAATCGATCTACTGAGTCTCCATCACCTGTGCGGAATAGGATAGTATCGGTGTACAAAGCAGATGAATTCAATAATGTAGCAGCACGGTAGGTAGTGGGATTAGGATAACCAAACAAATTGGTACCACCTACTACACTAGCAAATCCTAAACCTTGAAAATTGAAGTACTGTACATAAAGGGTATCTACAATCTCAACGTTGAACGTGTCGTAAGTAGCTACTTTAACGGTATCTTGCATTACAGAATCGCGGAATTGGATTTTTTGCATTGAATCGGCATTGCGCACGTAAAATTGTAACCAACGGATAGTGTCTACGATGTACGGATTAAAACGCGTTAATAAAGGCTGACCGGTGATTTGGAAACTAGAATCTTTCGGGTCGAAAACCGAACCCATAGTATGGATATAACCACGTCCTGAATTACCATCTGTGTAAATAGTAAGGGCGTTGGTATCTTCTGTTAACCAACGAACGTATGTGGAGGCTTCACCAATCATTTGGGTTTCGCCGTAAGAAGTAACATAATTGTACTGACCAGAAAGGGTCTCCGCTCTTTTAGTGGTAATGAAATCACCTTGTGGCGTGTGAATACGCTGCTCGGGCAAAATACCACCAATTTTTGTGTCTTGAGGATGAATTCGCTCAAGTTGTGGTGCCTGAGCAAAAGCAGCAAGTGCATTCACCAACACCAATCCAGTTAAAAGTAATTTCTTCATTCCGATAATGTTAAATTTTTATTTAAGTTCAAATATAATGCTTCCTTTACGATTTCCTTTAAAATGAGACTATGACCAAGCAAGTTTTTAGTCTTTTGTGTTGCAAAAATTACAAATTTTATAAGTCTCCTTCTACAGGCCTTATAATAATCTCCTCCATTACAGTACGTTCATTGATCTCCCAAGCCATCATAACACTTTCTGCAACATCGTCGGCCCTCATGAACCGACTTTCAGGAAGATCAACTCCCGCCCATGAATCGGTTAGCGTGGCACCCGGCATAACCGCACTTACACGAATTCCAAGTGGAATACCCTCTTTTCTCAAACTTTTGCTGAAGCCTAGTAGAGCATGTTTAGTAACTGCATAACCTCCGCCTGCTTCATATGCCAAAATACTTGCGATACTGCACATATTAAACACGTGAGCGCGCTCGTTTGTCTTTATTAACGACCAAAGTCCGCGCGTGATGTAATATGCCGAAAACAAGTTGGTTCTCATTTGAAAATCCATCTGTCCTTCGGGTTCTTCCATCAAAGTACCTGGTAAAAAAACGCCGGCATTATTCACCAAAACGTCGATTTTTCGGTTCAACGATTTTATAAAGGCAACGAATTCGTTGCAACCCACTTCTTGAGAGAGGTCTGCGGGCATGACCCAAACGTTTGTGCTAAAATGGGATTTCAGACGTTCTGAAACTTCCCCCAAAAGTTGAGAATTTCTAGCGCTCAGTATTAAATCGAAACCTTTTGAAGCAAAGCCCTCGGCGATTGCCAATCCAATTCCCCGGCTGGCACCGGTTATTACGGCTATTCTTTTAATGTTATCCATTCATTGAAACCAAGAACTCGGTGTTGTCTTGGGTATGTTGCATGTTTTTAAGGAAGGTATTCATTGCTTCCTCTGAATTCATATCCGCTAAATAGTTACGAAGCACCCACATTCTTTGTAGGGTAACCTTATCAACTAATAAATCTTCGCGACGTGTACTTGAAGCGGTAATATCGATAGCTGGGAAGATTCTACGGTTTGAAAGTTTACGGTCTAGTTGTAATTCCATGTTACCGGTTCCTTTAAATTCTTCGAAAATCACTTCATCCATTTTCGATCCGGTATCGGTTAAAGCGGTTGCGATAATCGTCAATGACCCACCGTTTTCAATATTACGTGCGGCTCCAAAAAACCGTTTCGGCTTGTGCAATGCATTGGCGTCAACACCACCGGAAAGTATTTTTCCAGAAGCGGGTTGAACGGTATTAAATGCACGAGCCAAACGCGTTATCGAATCAAGAAGTATGACTACATCATGTCCACATTCAACCAAACGCTTGGCCTTCTCCAGTACCATATTAGTGAGCTTCACATGTTTATCCGCGGGTTCATCAAAGGTACTTGCCACCACTTCAGCACGGACATGGCGCGCCATGTCAGTAACTTCTTCTGGACGTTCGTCTATTAATAAAATCATCATGTATACCTCAGGATGATTTTTTGCGATAGCATTAGCGATGCCCTGCAACAGCCATGTTTTACCCGTTTTGGGTTGCGCAACAATTAAGCCTCGCTGCCCTTTACCAATTGGGGATACCAAATCAATAATACGGTTGGAATACTGTTTTGGATCATCGCATAAATTCAATTTCTCGGTAGGGAAAAGTGGCGTTAAATGCTCGAATGCAACACGATCTCTTACTGCTTCTGGAGATTTACCATTAACCGATTCAATTTTTACCAAACAAAAGTATTTCTCATTATCTTTTGGTGGACGAATAGTTCCTTTAATGGTATCTCCAATTTTTAAACCGTTTTGTTTTATCATAAACCCAGGAACGTACACGTCATCTGGGGAAGCTTGGTAATTATAATCGGGCGAACGAAGAAAACCATAGCCATCTGGAACGGTTTCGAGAACCCCTTGCGTTGTAACAACGCCTTCCATTTCGGTAAGTATATGCAACATCTCGCGACGTCGTTTTTCTTCTTCGGTCTCAGGCTTAGGCTCCCTTATGGATTTGTTTGACTCGTTTTGGTCTTTATTAACTGACTTATGAGTGTCGTTAGCGGTTTTATCCTCTGAATTTTCATTGCTTTCCCTAGCCTGTTTAATATTTTCCGCTCGTTTTGTGCGCTGCTCCTCTGATTCTTTATTACGGTCGTTACGCTGCTTAGAAACCGGTTGACGATCTTTAAAACTGCGCTTTTCCTTAGAGCGGTCTAATGGGTTGTTCTCAGAAACTTCTTGAGAAGCATTAATCGAATTCCGCAAATCGGCTTCCCCGGGAGTGCTATCAACGGTTGCCTCCAAAGGCGCGGGTTCTTTTGCAGTGGTTACCACTTCTTTGATAACGCGCTTACGTTTTCTTTTGGCACTATCGGCGAAATTTTCTACTTCTCCCGCGATGGCAAGTTCTTCCACTTTTTCTGAAACAACTTCTGCATTTTCTGAAGTTTGTGGATTTAAATCAGCAATACTCTTTAATGCATCAATTAATTCTGCCTTCTTAAGTTTATTGGCGCCTTCGATGGCCAATGTCTCCGCTAAGGTGCGCAGCTCGGCCACGCTCATCTTTGCAAAATCAGGTGATTTTGTCATACAAATACTGTAGTGTAAAGGGGGTTGAAATTCAATCTAATAAAATTTGGGAAAAACAAGCAATGCAATTCTAAACCGCGTTACTGTTGTTGCAATAATACGCACAAAAACTACACAAATCCAAATGAAAGAAATTATTTGAATGAAATAAAAGAGATTCTAAAAAAGCCAAGAATACAATTAGTCGTACTGTTCGAAATGATATTGCTTTCTGTTAAAGCCCAATGCTTTGAGATTCTTACGCGTTTCAACCAACATATTCTGCCAACCACAAACATAGATTTGTGCATCGTTCACCTTCTCCAGTATTTTGGTATAAACGGGGTGAACGTATCCCGTATGAGCAAATGACTGATTTTGGCGACTCAATACAGGATGATAATGGAAATTTTGGTTTTGTTGGGCCAATTGCTTCCATTCTTCATGGTACAAGATATCTTCCGAAAAACGGTTGCCGAAAACTAAATATATCGGAGTATCTTCCAATTTCAAGGCTTTAGAAATCATACTGCGGAATGGAGCTACTCCGGTTCCCGTACAAATAAACATATGTGGTACACGCGCTTGGCCATCTAAAAAAGTAAAATTCCCTTGAGGTTCGCTACCTACTATCCAAAAACCTTCCTCTTGTTTGAATAACCAAGGAGTGAAAACCCCATTGTCATTCATTGCGATACACAATTCCAAATATTGATCGTTCGCGTGTTTGCTTGATATGGAGTAACTACGTTGAATGATTCCATGTTCGGGCGATTCCATTTGCAACACAATAAACTGACCCGGTATAAAATTCAATGCCGAATTATGTTCTGGTTGGAGTACAAATCGACGCACACGAGGTGCTTCCTGAATGATTTCAACTATGCGATACTCCATTCTGCAAAGATACAATTTCAGCACCTTGACTTGCTTCATTTTTGTTTAACTTCGCCGTAAATGTCGTATACATTTTATTTATGGGTCGGACTCGGCGGCGCTCTTGGCAGTATATTGAGAGGTGCAATGAATCGGTTGATTCCCTTTCAATTGAATACGTTTTCTTGGAGCACTTTTGTGGTAAACATGTTGGGATGCTTGCTCATTGGATTTTTGTGGCTAAAAATCGAATCAGACGATCAAAAAGCATTTTGGGTAACTGGTTTTTTAGGTGGGCTTACCACATTTTCTGGGCTGGGCTTGGAACTAATGCGATATCTCAACGAAAAAAACTACGGTTTAGCCGTCATTTATGGTTTGTCTTCTGTTTTAGTGGGAATTTTATTGGTATGGTTAGGACAAAAATTGGCAAGTTCCTTTTAATAATTGGATTTTGTTTTTGTGGGAAGATTTATGGAAATCGAATTTTCATACCCATGGGAGAAGACCAAAAAAACCATCTCAAGGCATATGGAATTGCTTTTTGGCTTTTAGAACGCCAGCAAACGGAGGTATTATGGTTGTTAAATTATGAGGGTGGTAGTTTTATGTCAACCTACTCCCCTTCTTTAGAAACTGAATGCAAAACACGAGGAGTTAGTTTTAGGGTAATCTCGGAGAATGAAGCCACGCAAATTGAAACAGAGATATCCAAACCCTCTGTTAATATGAACATGGTTAAATTGCTAAATGCTCCCAAAATTGCGGTTTATTCTCCTAAAACCAAGCAACCTTGGGACGATGCCGTTACCATGGTTCTAACTTATGCCGAAATTCCCTACACCGTAATTTTTGATGATGAAGTGCTCAATGGCAAGCTACCCGCATACGATTGGCTACATTTGCACCATGAAGATTTCACCGGACAATATGGCAAGTTTTGGGCTTCTTTTGCCACTGCCCCCTGGTATCAAGAGCAAGTAAACGAAACCGAAGCGATGGCGCGAAAGCACGGTTTTAAATCAGCCAGAGAATTGAAGCGCGCCGTAGTTTTGAAAATCCGCGAATTTTGTATGGGAGGTGGCTTTTTATTTGCTATGTGCAGTGCTACGGATACCTACGATATAGCATTGGCGGCACAAAATACAGATGTTTGTGAGCGCATGTTTGATGGAGACGGAATTAGCCCCACCGCACAACAGGACCTCGATTATCGTCATTGCTTTGCGTTTAAAGACTTTACACTCGAACGCAGTCCCTATGTATATGAATTTAGCGATATTGATGTCGATCCAATGCGAAGTAATGTAACGGAAGAAACGGATTTGTTTACCTTATTCGACTACTCCGCCAAATGGGATTTAATACCTACTATACTCTGTCAAAATCATACTAGAACCATTCGGGGATTCATGGGACAAACTACGGCATTTCGCAAAGACTTGGTAAAGGGAGATGTTTTAATAATGGGAGAAAATTCGCTATTGAACGAAGCTCGATATATACACGGAGAAATGGGAAAAGGAACATTTACCTTTTACGGTGGACACGACCCAGAAGATTACCAACACCATGTGGGCGAACCTCCTACCGATTTAAATTTACATCCCAATAGTCCCGGTTTTCGTTTAATCCTCAACAATATACTCTTTCCCTCGGCACAAAAAAGCAAACAAAAAACTTAATGAACCCAAGATTACGTCGAACATTTTGGTACAAACACATTCCATTCGTGCTTGTATTGATACTCGCAGTTGGGGTGCGATTTTATCACTTATCGGATAGGCCTTGGGATTCTGATGAATTAGGAGCCCTTTTTAGAGCAGAGAAAGCCCAAAATTTCGAGGACCATTTAAATGCTGGAGTAGCCATTGATGGGCATCCTGCATTGGTACAAACTTTCCTATGGACCAATGCACAAACATGGAAACTTAGCCCGTTGGAATTAAAAAATTTATGGTCTCTCATAGGTTTAATTTCGATAGCGATCTTTTACATATTCTTTTGGAGTAGGTTTGGGCGACGTTCCGCTTTTTTTGTTGCCGCTTCACTTAGTTTGCTTTGGTGGCCCGTAAGTTTAGGTATTTGGGTACGACCCTATGCTATTGCTTTATTTTGGATGTCTATTCTAAGCTTGAGCAGCGAGCAACGATTCAAGCAAAAAAATAGTTCAAATCTTTGGGTCGTCTTAATGGCAATTTCCTTGGCACTCCTAGCCTACACCCATTATATGTCGGCGCTCACAGGTGTATTATTTTTATTATCGGAATGGCTACAAAGAAAAATCAATTTACGTGTTCTAGTAGTTGTGGCTGTTCTCTCCTCATTGTTATATGTGCCTCATTTGGGACTGTTTTTTACACAACTTCAAGAAGGTGGGCTATCTTGGCTAGGGAAGCCCCAATTCAACTTTTTAATTGAACATGTGCACTACGTATTCAATGAATCTAATCTGGTTGCTCTATGCCTCTTTTTAATGATTCTGGTAGGCTTACTGTTTTTAAAGAAACGGGGATTCTCGAAAAACCTCAAAATGAAGGCCTTATCGGGATTGGGGATTTGGTTAGGCGTAGGAGTCATTTCTTTCGCATATTCACATTTTCAAAAACCTGTATTACAACACAATGCCTTGTTTTTTGCATTTCCATTTTTACTTGGAAGTATTTCCGTGTTATTCCATAAAATACCCAGAAGTCTGCTTCGTTTTTTTAATATTCTTTGGATAGGAATCTTATTTTTCAGTTTGAGTACCGAAAAGGGATATTTCACATCCGCATTTCAAGATCGCTATTCTAGTCCGATTAAAGCAATTTCTGAATATCAGAAAAAAAATCCGGATAACTCCTCCGTTATTTTAGACGGACCTGTAGACGTTTTGAGCTTTCATTTAAAAGAAAACCCCGTTAATGAGGTGCACCTTTTACAAAATGCTGAAGTTGATTTTTTTCAATATTTAGATTCTCTATTCTCGCTTAATCCAAAACCGAGAAGTTGGATTATCGCTTTACATTCAGGCACTGATATCAATATACAAACCTATTTGTGGTCTCATTTACAACTCATCCCAATAGATGAAAGTAATAACTTAAGAACTTTTATAACTGGGGGGGAATATTTCGTAGGGATTCCCTCCGATTCAACTTTTTTAGATAAACAGAAGAGCCTTGATAAAAGAATATCATACCAAAGTCCATTTTTCATCGAATTTGCGGAATTAGAAAAAAAATTAGGCACGATACACTCAAATGATATCATCGTGGTATCGGTAAAAGATGGTTTTGAATGTAACGAAGTATTTAGAAAATACGATTTGGTAAGTGCTATCTTCCAAGAGGGATTTAACCGGGCTTTAAATCAAATAGACTACAGATTCACATCTAATACGTGTTGTATCAATGTCCAAAATGAATGGCTCCACCACCCTATTAAACTTGCTGATATTCCCAATTGGGATAAGACAAGTCGTTTGCGATTAAGTTATGAATATAGGGGTTTGGATACTTTCAACCGTCGCGACTCTCTCGATGTCAAGATCCGTAAAATAACGGGCAATCCTAACTTATATATTCAAAGAACCCATCAAACTATTGGGGATTAATGCGTGAATAAAATGGATTTGTCGCAACCAATCCTTGTCCCAATTAAATTTTATTTTACGATAGTGAATACCCTAGACAAGTTGAATCCCAAGCGTATTCCTGCATTATTCCATTGATTTGTAGTATTGGCTATAAACTGGGTTTCGTTCAATCCAGCACTATTCGTTAATTGAAACTGGAAAACATGACCGCCTGTTTCTACATCCATACCCAAAGAAAGGCTATTGTATACATTCCCTTTAGACGTGAGTATGGGTATATACTCGAAATTCATAGAGGTTCTAGAGGTTACTTTTTGTCGAAATCCAATACCCAAAGCGAAGATATTTTGTGCATCTACTCCGATTTGTGTCCATCTTTCATTAAAAGCATTAAAGATATATGATGGGCAAATTTCTAAACTAAAATTATCGGTAAACTTTCTTCCAATAATTGCTTGAAAAACATATGAACTGCGTTGGTTTGCAGTTGGTTTTTCGATTGTTGGTGTCTGCGGATTAATCAAGGCGTATTGAGCGCCCGCTAATAATAGGAGTGATATTGGCTTCGAGTTGTTCGTGTTTTGATGCAAAATTCGATACTTCAAAAATGCATCGGCATTTTTAATACCATTTACATTACTTCTACCCATAGATATCATGAGATTGTTGGTGATGCCATACTCCAAACCAAATCTCACGCTGGCCTGGTCAAGTCCAAAAGCTTCAATTGGGCCCAAATTTATGGCCCCAAAACGATGCATCATTTTGAAATCTAAAACACCATAATCGGTTAGTTCTAAACTCTGAAGATTAATAACTTTCGTGGTTTTAAAGGCATAATTAACTTTTTCAACCGACCTTTTTTCTTCTCCCAATAAATCGAATTCATCATCTTGTGCAAATGCAACTGACATTATCAAATAACACCAAACAGTTAAAACGTATTTCAAGTTTATACGCAGAGGTTTAGGAAACATCCCCCCTGAATTTAACTCCAACTTAGTATCCATTGCTACCATCTTCTAATTAAATTGAAACCCATACAAAAATCTCCTAATAAAGTGGAGCTCGGATTATCCGTTAAAAAGTAGGCTTCATTCAAAGCACGTGAATTGGTTAAATTTATTTGAAAGGCATGTTTGGGTGTGAAATATTCAAAGCCAACTCCAATCGTAGGATGGTTTTTAGGCTTTACGGATAATATACCCGGTATCATTACGCTCGCCTCAGCCGTTAATGCGAATTTTGGTATAATCTGTTGACGTATATATCCGGAGAGCACCGGCATATCGTTGGAATAATTGTGCTGACTTACCAAATTGGCGTGCACGATAGTTGGACTCACTGAAATAAGTAATCCCTTATTAACTTGGATGGAGGCAATTAATTGGTGTGTGTAAAAAAGTCGATGAGATTGTAGAAATGGTTCAAGATTCCAGTCTGACCGTGCACGAGCGTCAATAGCGATATCAGCCAAGTAGGTCAACACGAGTTTGGATTCAGCCTGCCCAAAAAATCTCCATTTGACGTATCCGTTAAATGTCTTTCTATATGAACTACGGCCCACACCCAGAGTTAATCTATCCAAAACACCAAAATCAGCAGCAATTCTCATGCTATTGAAATTGTCTAATCCATAAAGATTGTAGGCGCCTGAATTAAGTTCCCCGAATCGGTGTTGTATAGCCAACTCAAAACTACCCTCAGGCAGCGTTGCCGCTGTATGTCCGGTTATTAATCGAAGCGATTGGGCTTGAGCTTTAGCTTTTGTTAAAGGTTTTTCTGATTGTCCCTCAACGTAGGTTGGTAACCCAATAAAAACCGCAATTGTAACGATCCCTATGAATTTCCATACTTTCATGGTTGCATTCCTTGATTTATCCAAGCCTCCAATTTATTAATCGCACAGGCATCCCATTTTTGTCCCCCTTTGGGCATTGGACTCGCCGTTGTGTGCTTTATAGCCCCTAATAAAGTGCTTTTAGAATTGGATGCATAGGTTTTTAGGCTGTTATAATCGTAAAGTACAACATTACCACTTGGAGCTGATGCGGTATGACATGCGTAACATTGTTGTTCCAATTGATTTTGAATAATAGTATATCCTATTTGTGCGGTATCACATGTCGTATTTCCGTACAATTCATCTTGTTTATGGTAATTACAACTGCTTATTAACGATGTACCCAAGGTTAAAATAGCAATTATCACAAGTACCTTACACCTGTATTTGTAACCGTTCATGATATTACCATTTTGAGAAATAAGAAATATTCTTGAGATTCAAATCTTATTTTTCGGTTAATATAGCATTGACTTTAACATCAATAACCTGAGAAATCTTGGTCATTAAATTCGATGGAACGCCTATTTCATAATCGTTTAAATTAATACCAAAGTTAGCCGTTAGTTTCACGCCGTCCTTAGTATTCTGTACGGTTCCAGAAACTTCAGCCTCTTTTTCTACCCCATGAATATTAAAAGTCCCCTTCACCGTAACTGTTTGTTCTTTTGAAGAAAGCTTAAAATCTTCAGGTGTTACAATTACGCCTTTGAAACTTCCGTTGGGGTATTTGGAAGACTCCATATAATTCTCTTGAAAATGGGTCTGCATGAGCTTCTTCTCGAAAATAAATGAATTGATAGGAACCCGAAACTGCACCTTTCCATTGGAGTAGGCGGCAGTTACCTGATTATTTACGGCTTCAAAAGTTTCAAAATCGGTTTTGCTGACGAAGCTAATTTCACCTGTTGAGGTTTTGAATGTTTGACCGAATGAATGCCCGATGGCAAAAATCAAGGCCATTACCATTAGAATAGAATATTTTTTCATGTTTTAAAAGTACTTATGTTTATTTCTTGTAGGAATCGTTAAGTATAGAACAACGATTAAACGAAATGGTTGTCTCGGAAAGCAAATCATCGGGATCTTCCGGTTTGGCAATGCCGTTACATATACAGAGAATTTCTAAATTGCTTCCTAGCTCTATTTCTTGCAAATCGTTGTTCAAGGAGCCATCAAAAGCAGCTGCAACAATAATATTTTCATTTTCCGTTTCGAAAAAAATCGTTGCCCCAGAACTCTGAATATTCTTGGCACGTGCTTCACCAATTAGTTCCACTTTTTTCCCTACGTGCGTTTGATTAAATGTGGTATCAGATTCTGTCGCACCAATTGCTTCTAACTCCTCTATTGTATAAGTAAAATCCGCATTCCCTGAGGTTAACAGTTCGGTAGGTTTTTGATATAAATAGTATGCGACAGCCATTCCCAGTAATATTATAGCAAGGAGAATCTTTAAAATTCGTTTCATCGTATGGTTTACTTTAATTTTGTTGTTATGGCGAATTTAATTCAACCAATCGGTACAAACACATATTTTCGACTTAACCCCCAAAAATTGGGCTTGTTTTTATTCGCAATAATCGCAACTTCTTTTTCCTATTCTCAGGTAAATACGATCACCATTCATAAAGCGCATAAAATTTACGTTTGCGATACGTCATGGCAAACGGCGGAAGCTATAGCGACTCAAAATGATCGCATCATATTCGTGGGGACCCTCGATTCAGCCAAGAAATTATTTCCTCAAGCCAAAACGAAAAAACACCGAGGATATATGTATCCAGGATTTATTGATGCACATTGTCATTTTCTGGCACATTGTAGAGGCACAAAGGAATTGAATCTCTGGGGTATTAAAGACCTACGGAAAATTCAAAAAGCCGTGAAAAAATTCTCTCGAAAAAACAAACGTCGAGATTGGATTATAGGTCGCGGATGGGACCAAAATACATTTGAAAATCATCAATTCCCCACATGGAAAGATTTAGAATCTTTTAGCAAAAAACCGGTTGTTCTAAGCCGCATAGATGGTCACGCAATTTGGCTTAACAAAAAAGCGCTTAATACCTTAAATTTAAATTACGATACGCTTATAAATGGAGGAGAGATTTTAAGACTACCTAATGGTGAGCCCAGTGGTATTTTTGTAGATTTAGCTGCTGATTGGATACAATCTTTCATTCCGAAACTCGATGAAACAACCTTATTAAAAGCAATAAAATGTGAGTCGAAAAAATGCTATAAATATGGATTAACGACACTAGATGAGGCGGGGTTAGAGTATAATGAGCTTACATTTTACAATAGGCTTCACGAGGAGGGATTATTGAAAATGCGGATTTACGCAATGTTGCTTGCCAACCCTAATAATTTGGGGCATTTGGTGCAGCGCGATATACCTAGTACTTGGCGTTTGCACGCTCCAGCCGTAAAAATATTTTTAGATGGGGCACTGGGTTCCCGAGGCGCATTATTAAAAAATGATTACTGCGACCGCCACGGACACCACGGTTTGCAATTAATGAATCGCAATGAATTTAGCGGAACTTTAAATCTGCTGTATAAGTTACATTACCAAGCCTGTGTGCATGCCATTGGCGACAGTGCAAACGCGATAGTTGCCCAAGAATTCTCCCGTTATTTAGAACCCGGATTTGATGCACGATGGCGCATTGAACACGCTCAAATCATAGATCCAAAAGATCGAAAAATGTTGGATGGAAGAAGTATTATTCCGAGCGTACAACCCACCCATGCTACCTCAGATGCTCCCTGGGCATTTCAACGACTTTGTTCGGATTCAAGTCAAAAAAGAGGCCTTAAATTCTATGATCCCAAAATTGGGGCCTATGCATATAAGGACTTATTGAAGCAGAGCAATTGTATTGCATTAGGCACCGATTTCCCCGTTGAAAATATGAATCCGTTTGCCACTTTTTATTCGGCGGTTTTTCGTAAAGATATACAAGGCAACCTTACCGAACCTTTTATACCCAAACAAGCCTTGAGTCGCAAAGAAGCGCTTTGGGGAATGACGTATTGGGCGGCCTATGCCAACCGCGAAGATTCATACAAAGGATCTCTCGAGCCGGGTAAATTGGCGGATTTCATCGTAATAAACACCGATTTATTAATCGCGGAAGAGTCGAAAATTAAAAAAGCCAAAGTAAAAAAGACCTATATAGGTGGTGAACGGGTACGATAGTTAATCCAAATCATGGTTTTTCTAAACAATAAAACCCATATTTGTTCTATGTTCCGTCATGGATTTTTGCCCCTATTGGGATTGTTATTTTTAATTTCTTGTCAGTCTGACTCCAATTTCATAAAGGCAGAGAAGCGCGATTGGGTAGAATCCATCTACGCGAGTTCAAAAGTTCAAGCCCTGAACCAATACGCCCATCATTCGGATGTTAGCGGTCGACTACTGCAATATCATGTAAAAGAAGGCGACATGGTTGAAGCGGGTGATTTGATAGCCGAAATCGATGGAGTTAATACTGAAACCCGATTAAAAATTGCAAAATCACAACGTGAACAAGCCCTCTCTGGTAAATCGCGAATAGATGAATTACGCTATCAGATTATCCTATCTAAAAATGTATTAGTTCAGGATTCGGCCGATTTTTATCGTCAAAAAAGACTTTATACATCGGGAGTTGGAAACAAGGTGCAATTGGAACAAAGAGAGTTAAAATACATACAGAGCAAAACACAGTTAGTCTCATTGCAAACGCGGTATAAGTCACTGCAGAACGAGATAAATGCCCAGCTAAAACAATCCGAGCAAAACGTTGAGTTAGCCCAAAATCAATCAAACGCCTATCGTATTTGCGCGCTCAGAAAAGGTCGGGTATACGAATTGCGGGCTACAGAAGGTGAGTTAATTTCCCCACAACAAACCATTGCGCTTATTGGTGATGCTGAACATTTTATAGTAGAAATGGAAATCGATGAACGCGATATTTCTAAAATAAAGCCAGAACAGGAGGTAATTGTAAAGCTTGATGCATATCCTAATACCTTCAAAGCAAAGCTAAGTTCTGTTTCGCCTCATTTGGATGCCCAAACACAAACATTTCATGCCGAAGCGAGATTTACGAGTTCACACCCACAATTTTACCCCGGATTAACGGCAGAATCTAATATCATCATACAAAAAAAATCGCAGGTTTTAGTAGTACCAAATTCTGTACTGATTAATGAAAACACGGTAGAAACTTCCGAAGGGGAAAAAAGCATTTTAGTAGGACTTCGTAACACCCAATTTGTCGAGGTAGTATCAGGTATTGACGAAAATACCGAAATAATAGTACCTAAATGAATACACTACCCCTTTTACTCAATATAGCCCGAACCCATGTATGGGCCAGGAAAAAGCAATCCGCTATAGCGGCATTAGGGGTGACTTTCGGAATAGGCACATACATCACCTTGATGAGTTTCATGACCGGATTAAACGGTTTATTAGACGGCCTTATTTTAAATAGGACCCCACATATACGTATCTATAATGAGGTAAAACCCACAGAAAAACAGGCCGTTACCTTGGATTCCACATATAGTAAAGAAGGAACGCTGCATACCATACATTCAATAAAGCCGAAAAAAATGTTGGCGAATATTCGCAATAATCGCGGAATTATGAATGAATTATCCCAAGATAATCGGGTTAAAGGCGTCACACCTCAAGTTTCAGCCCGAGTTTTTTACCAATCTGGTTCGGTATTGCTGAATGGAAACTTAATTGGAATTGACCCTATTACAGAAGATCGATTATTCCAGTTTAGTCAATATGTGGTTGGAGGTAAACCCGCAGATTTGGCGTCTAATAGTAAGGGAGTGATTTTGGGTGCTGGGGTTGCAAAAAAACTTGCACTTCATGTCGGAGATTATGTTCCTATGAGAAATGCCAATGGCAAACTTGTTAGATTAAAAATCGTTGCCTTGTTTCAAAGTGGATTGGCTGAAATTGATAATATTCAGAGCTACACCAATATCAAAACCGCACAATTGGTAGCCGGCGAAAATACGGGATATGTAACCGATATTCATGTTAAACTTCACGATCTTGAGCAAGCAGCCCCTATGAGTGAAGAAATATCAGAGCATTTTGGAGTAAGCAGCATTGATATAAAACGAGCAAATGCCCAATTTGAAACCGGCACCTCTATTAGAAATCTGATTACATATGCCGTATCCATAACCCTACTTCTTGTTGCAGGATTTGGAATCTATAATATTCTAAATATGTTGATCTATGAAAAAATGAACGATATCGCGATACTCAAGGCTACAGGTTTTTCTTCAGGTGACGTTCAGCGGGTTTTCATTTATGAAGCCTTAATAATAGGAATAATTGGTGGTTTATTGGGCTTAGGAATTGGCACAAAATCTCAGTGCGCACAATTGCTTCGTCCTCTTTCAACATTGCTTCAATGTTGTCAGGGTGAATGGTGTGACCTAATGCCGGATTTGCAGCTGCAAGAGCCTCCCAATCATCAACTTGACAACCAAGTGGGGCTGACCACTCAAACCACGCCACACTGTCAGATTGGCCTCCAACGGTCTGCAAGCCACGCTCACGCAAGTTTAGGAGCGGCACGCTGGTATCGTCCCCAGCATTGGAA
>JALRKL010000070.1 GCA_023268875.1 Bacteroidia bacterium | reverse complement strand
ACT
The DNA here is from genome assembly GCA_023268875.1 of Bacteroidia bacterium. Taxonomy (GTDB): domain Bacteria; phylum Bacteroidota; class Bacteroidia; order NS11-12g; family UBA955; genus VMCP01. Next base: position 8,595 of record JALRKL010000070.1, on the reverse strand, counting down.
TCCCTCTCTCAAATTGTAGCCATAGAAGAATGGGTACGTGTGTTTATTCAAGATGCCATTAATATTGAAGAAAAGGGATTAAAGCCGCCAAAAATGGAAAAGAAAGATTTGGTATTGCCAGAAGAACTTCATACATATTTAGATAAAAACCCAGAGGCATCAAGTGCTTTTTATGCCTTAACACCGGGCCGACAGCGCAGTTGGGTGATTTTCATTAGCGGTGCCAAACAGAGTAGCACAAGAGAATCGAGGGTTTTAAAAGCCGTTCCTAAAATATTGGAGGGAAAAGGAATGCACGATTGAATTATGAATGATGAATTATAAAAATTCTTCTTCTGTGTTATGTGAGTTAACTTTTAAAAATTCGAGAAATACCGTAGTTGCCGGATTTAATTTCTTCTGCTTCAACCAAACTACATACCAAAACGTTGAAAGCGGCAGTCCGTCTACTGGAATAACTTGTAATAACCCCATTTCAAGCTCCTGTTTTATACCAATCAAGGGCATAATCGAATAGCCTAATCCCGCCATTACCGCCTGCTTAACAGCCTCATTACTCGTTAATTCAAAAGGTGCATTTACCCTTAATTGATGCTTCAATATAAACTCCTCCATCATGGTACGAGTACCCGATCCAGATTCCCTTAAAATAAGCGGTAATTTTTCCAATATCTTAGGGTTGTAGGTCGCATTCTTTGTGACAAATGACTCGAAATCTAATACTTGTGATTGCAATTCTTGTAATGACCTTTTACCTACCAAATAGAGTTGATTAGGCATGAGTCTAATGTAATCTATCTCTAAGTGATACGGTAAAATACTCATCAACGTGAGATCAACCTTCTGTTGTTCAAGTGCCTGAACAACCTGAGATTTATTTGACACATCCAATTGCCAGGTAACCGCAGGCTCCAATTCAACAAATTGTGATATCAAAAATGGTGCAATGTATTTACCCGTTGAAACGACAGAAAATCGAATCTTACCTATCAATGTATCCTTCGGCCAACGTAATTTTAAATTGAATTGTGATACCTGTTCCAATATCGGAAGCGCGTTTTGGTAAATTTCACTGCCGTAATCGGTTAATTGAAATCGTTGTTGTATGATTTCATACAAAGGTTGTTGAAACTGTTTTTGAAAGTTTTTTAACTGAATAGAAACAGCAGGCTGTGTTAAGCTTAGTTTATCCGCAGCCTCTGTTACACTGCCCATTTCTACAACAGAACAGAATATTTCTAACTGACTTAATGTATAGTTCATAATTAAAACTTATGATATATATAACAAATATAAATAAAAATTATACTAGCTCTTGTTCGAATTTTGCGGTCATAAAACCATGACAACAAGAATTACCATAGCAAAAGGAGACGGAATTGGTCCGGAAATTATGGATGCCACCCTTGCAGTATTGGCAGCGGCTGGAGCTGAAATAGTGTATGATGAAATTGAAGTAGGTGAAAAAGTGTATTTATCCGGAAATACAGCGGGCATCAGTAAAGAATCGTGGGATGTAATTCGCAGGAATAAAATATTCCTCAAAGCCCCAATTACTACGCCTCAAGGAGGGGGATATAAAAGTTTGAACGTAAGCACCCGAAAATTCCTTGGATTGTATGCCAATATCCGTCCGTGTAGAAGTTTATCTCCCTATGTAAATACCAAACATCCCATTATGGATGTGGTTATTGTTCGCGAAAATGAGGAGGATTTATACGCGGGAATTGAGCACCAACAAACCGATGAGGTGGTGCAATGTTTGAAGCTTATAAGTAGACCTGGATGTGAAAAAATCATACGTTATGCCTTTGAATATGCACAAGTTAACGGTCGTAAAAAAGTAACCTGTTTTACCAAAGACAATATCATGAAACAAACCGACGGGCTTTTCCATCAAGTTTTCGACGAAATTGCCGCGGAGTATCCTCACATTGAAAACGAGCATTGGATTATCGATATAGGAGCTGCTAAATTGGCCGATACCCCAGAAATGTTCGATGTAATTGTAATGCCCAACCTTTATGGAGATGTGTTAAGCGATGTGGCAGCGCAAATCGCGGGATCTGTGGGCTTAGCAGGATCTGCAAATATCGGTGAAGAGTGTGCCATGTTTGAAGCCATTCACGGATCTGCGCCCCGAAGAGCCGGTCAAAACATGGCCAATCCATCTGGCCTATTACAAGGGGCCATTTTAATGCTGCAACATATCGGACAAATTCAAATTGCCGAAAAAATTCAAAACGCATGGTTAAGAACCATAGAAGATGGAATCCATACTTACGATATATTTAAGGAGGGCGTAAGCAATCAAAAGGTGGGAACCAAAGAATTTGCCGATGCAATTATTGCTCGACTAAATGAAAAGCCGCAACAGTTGGCTGCCGTATCCTACCCTAGCAACGCCGTTCTGAAGCTTCCCAAGTACAAAAGGAAACCCTTGAAAGAAAAACAACTGGTAGGGGTTGATTTATTTGTTCATTGGCCGGGCACCGATGCCGCGGAGTTGGCAGAAATATTACAATCGCTTGTCTCTTCAGAACTAGCGCTCGAGATGATTACCAACCGCGGAATAAAAGTATATCCTGATGGATTTTCTGAAACTTTCTGTACCGATCATTGGCGCTGCAGATTCAAACCCACCGGCCCGGAATTTACTAAAAATCATATTGTGCAGTTATATCAAAACGCCATTAATGTAGAGATTGATGTAATAAAATTGGAGCAACTTTACACATTCGATGGTAAGCTCGGATATTCATTAGGACAAGGACAATAAGCAGATGAAAGCGCATCCTTTATTTCAAAACCGACGGGTTGCAATTGTTACCAAACATCAAAAAGAAAGGGCAATTTCTCCTGTATTTATAGAAAATCTAGGTTGCATTATGACAGTCGTCGATGAAATTGATACGGATATATTCGGCACCTTTAATGGCAAAATTGATAGGGTCAAAAACCCTATGGACACTCTAAAAGACAAATGCATTGCGGGTTTGGATTGGTTGGATGGTGAGTTGGGTGTGGCAAGTGAGGGGTCATTTGGGCCACACCCTTTCATTCCTTTCATCACCGCAAATGAGGAATGGATGATTTTCATGGATCGTAAAAATGGCATTGAAATTATGGAAAGAAGCATCAGCACGAAAACGAATTTTCATCAACAAGAAATCGGTCACTTAGGCGAATTATTCAGTTTTGCCAAACGCATTGGTTTTCCAGAACACGGTATAATACTTAAAGATACCGCTGAAAAAGCGAAGCATTATTTCGATAAAATGCACACTTATGAAGCATTAATAGAAGGGTTTTATCGGTTGAAGCGCGTGAGTTCTAGTATAATTGCCGAAACCGACATGCGGGCGTGTTACAATCCTACCAGAATGGCACATATTCAAGAATTATCACAGCAATTAACCAATTCTATTCTGGCTGAATGTCCGCAATGCCAATTTCCAGGTTTTAAAGTACAACACGTAATAAGCGGTTTGCCTTGCAGTTTTTGTGAAACACCCACGAGGAAAGCATTAAAGCATATAAAAGAATGTAAAAAATGTGGTTATATGCATACCCTTACCTATCCTAACGGCCATCGAAAGGCAGATCCTGGTAACTGCGATCGCTGCAATCCGTAAAAATTCTGCCTATTGCTTACCTTTGTTCTTTTAGCAGATGAAAATTGCAACAGCGTGGATACTGATTTTGGTTTTGACCCTTCCTTTAGGGCTTACCGGTTGGTATTTGAACTGGCAAAAACACAAAATAAAGAAAGCGGTTAAAAAAGAGTTAATCGCTCAAACCGATAAAGATAAACTGGAATTATTAAAGTTTAAAAAGAGCGAATTGAACCTTCAAGTTGTCTGGAAACACGCCAAAGAATTTTCATACAAAGGGGAAATGTACGATATCGTCAATTCCCAAACCATCAACGACAGTATTTTTTATTGGTGTTGGGTAGATAACGAAGAAACTTCCTTAAACATAAAACTAAAAGAATGGGTAGATTCAACCCTAGGCCAAGACACTCAAAGAGCCGCAAAAACCCACCAGATATTTCAATTCTGCTCTTCATGGTTTTCCGATTGGAACATCTTGATTTTTAGCGCACCTTGTGTGCTCGAAACCGAAATCAATTCATATTACACTAAACTAATCCCCGTTTATTTTGGGGAAAGTCCATCGCCCCCACCGGAAAACAGTTAATAGAATTTAATAATGCCCGAATCGAATTGGGCCATTTCTGAATTCCTAATTGACTGTTAATGAAATTTTATCTAATAATAATTGGACTGTGTCTGTCATGGAAGGTGACCGCACAGTCGGTGCTAGTATTGCACATAGAAACAAAAAAACCGATTAGTGGGGCGGTTCTACTGCAAGAACACCCTTTGGTTTCCAAAACCACAAATTCCACCGGGGTTTGTAATTTGGCCGAGTTCGACTTGAGTAGACCCATCGAAATTGGTCTTGAAGGCTTTAAACAACAAAAAATGCGTTTCACGGTTGATTCTGCATCCGTATTTCAAGTTTTTTTAGAACCCCAAACGATTAAAATCAGTGAGGTAATTGTATCGGCAACCCGATGGCATGAATTGAGTAAAAATATACCAAGCCAAACCACGAAAATAAGTTCCAAAGAGATCAGAATGGGACAGCCCCAAACAGCAGCGGATCTTTTAGATCTATCGGGAAAAGTGTTTATCCAAAAAAGTCAACAAGGCGGCGGATCGCCGATGATTAGGGGATTCGCCACCAATCGTTTGATTTACACCGTAGATGGAGTGCGAATGAATACGGCTATATTCCGCGGAGGAAATTTACAGAATGTAATAAATCTGGATCCGTTTAATACCGAACATACAGAAGTGATTTTCGGCCCGGGTTCTGTGATTTATGGAAGCGATGCCATAGGCGGTGTTATGAGTTTTCAAACCTTACAACCGGAACTATCATACACCGACAAACCGCTCGTAAGCGGAAATGCTCATATTCGCTATTCCAACGCGAATAAGGAACAGTCGGCCCACCTAGACCTTAAAATAGGTTTAAATAAATGGGCTTTCGTTAGTAGTTTTTCTAATTGGAATTTTGATCATTTACGACAGGGTAAATACGGTCCAAACGAATACCTAAAAACCAACTATGTAAATCGGATTAACAATACCGATAGCATTATCCAACAATCCGATTCCCTTTTACAAATTCCTACGGGCTACCAACAGTACAATTTTATGCAAAAAGTAATGTTCAAGCCTAACGAGAATTGGGAATTCCAATATGGATTCCATTATTCGAGCACTTCTAAATTTGGGCGATACGACCGACATAATCGCACCCGTAACGGTTTGCCTCGTTATGCAGAATGGAATTATGGACCTCAATTATGGTTAATGCACTTATTACAAATTAATCACCGAGGAAATACTCAGCTCTACGATCAACTTGAAATACGTATAGCGAGTCAACAATTCGAAGAAAGCCGAATTGATCGTAGTTTAAATAATTTGTTCCGAAACACACAACTAGAAAAGGTCCTTGCCCATTCATTAAACATAGATTTCAGCAAAAGCTTAGGACCAGAAAACACCTTATTCTTTGGCGTTGAAGGGGTTCTAAACGACGTTACATCATCGGGCACCATCACCCAAATCGAATCGCAAGCTTCCGAATTGGGGCCTTCCCGCTATCCCACTTCAACGTGGCATTCTTGGGGAATTTACGTGACCGATGAACAAGAGTTAGGCGAAAAATGGACCTTAAGAACTGGTATTCGATATAATGGATTTGGATTAACGTCTGATTTCTCCCAAAACCTTAGTTTCTATCCCCTACCGTTCAAAACTGCAGCTTTGAGGAACCAGGCATTAACCGGTAGCACGGGCTTGGTTTTCCGTCCAAATAACTCCTTACTGGTGCGAAGCAACTTTGGTACGGCATTCCGATCTCCCAATGTAGATGATATGGGGAAAATTTTCGATAGCGAACCTGGAACCATTACGATTCCCAATCCAAATCTTGAAGCGGAATACGCCTACAACATAGATTTTGGTCTCGTGAAAATAATTAATGAACTATTTAAAATAGAACTCAATGCTTACTGGACCCATTTGAGCAATGCATTGGTGCGCAGAAACTATCAATTAAACGGAGTTGATAGCCTTTATTTTCAGGGGGAATTCTCCCAAATTCAAGCCGTTCAAAATGCCGCTTTTGCCCGTGTTCATGGCCTTAGCTTCGGTTGGGAGTGGAAATGGACAAAAGCGCTTTATTGGAAAACCGACTTAAACTATCAAAGAGGATTCGAAGAACTTGATAATGGGAATATAAGTCCATCAAGGCACGCAGCACCGCTATTTGGCACAAGTCGTTTACGATATCAAACTAAATCGATATCCTGTGAATTGAATGTAAGATTTCAAGGGGAGCGTTCACATGAAGATTTAGCCGTGGAGGAACGAAACAAAACCGAAATTTACGCATTAGACTATCACGGAAACACTTATTCGCCCAACTGGTACACACTTAATTTAAAAACTGAATTTCGTGTAACAGAAGGATTCAGGGTCAATACCGGTATTGAAAACATCACTGATCAACGATATCGACCCTACAGTTCCGGTGTTTCAGGCGCCGGGCGAAATATATACCTCAGCCTAAATGCTCAATTCTAAGGATTATCTTTTAATGGCGTTTTTTAACCATTTTGCTGTTTTGGGTAAATCATCAACACCAAACGTAATTCCCGCATTAAACATCGGGTGATGATTGATTTTCAAATTGCTGTTGATAGGGGCGATCATTGCGTCGTTAAATCGATAACTCGCCCCTAGTTGCAGCCTTATAAAACGAGACACATTCAACTCGACGTTTATACCCGGCTCCAAATAAAAATTCGTGTATTCCTCACTTCCTTCATAAGGTCCCCAGGGTGATGGGCTATAAGAATCCGACTCCGTCTGCAGAATACCCATATTCAACGGAAAACTCAAATGCACCAAACTATTCGGAAACAATCGATATTCCATGAAAATCCCTGCCTGTGTAATTTCCAATTCCTCATACATTCCCAAATCTGGATTAAATCGAGGGATTTCAAGCACCGTTTGTCCACCTGCGGCTCCGAAAATCCATTTATCATTGAAAACAAATCCCGCCTTCGTGCCAACAAATGCATTTCTATTTCCGAGTATTTCAGCATACTGCACTTGCGGAGTAACTACAATTCCCCAGCTTTTTAGATTGCCCTTCCCTAATAAAGTCGATGTCTCTGATTGGGCGTTTGATGAACCAAAGAAAAGTCCCACTAGGACCATTAATAGTGTGTGCTTTTTCATATTTAGTCTTGTCATATCTCACAATACCCCAAAATTCAATAAGAGGTTGCTATGAAAAATTCTTTTTATTTTAGGGAAACTTTTCTAGCTAAGTTGGGGTATAGTATTGTTAAGAACGCGCTTTAAACCAAAAGGCTCCGCGGAAATGAATTTACGAGATAACGATATTTTAAAACCCCTAATAGCCAAGTGTATCCGACAAGATAGAAGGGCACAGAACGAGCTTTACAAGGGCGTTTTCCCTTACGCCATGAATATTGCTTTGCGTTATGCCCAAGATTTTGATGAGTCGCTAATTATTGTAAACGAGGCATTTTTCAAAATGTTCCGGTCTTTGGAAAAATTCGATTTTGAAAGAACCTTCAATACATGGATTCGCACCATCGTTGTGAACACCGCAATTAATCATTACAATAATCAGAAAAAATTAAAGGAAGTTTTTTTAGAGTTGCCCGATGATTTCGAGGTAGAATCGCCCAATGATTCATTTATTGATGATTATGATGCAGACCACATATTGGCTCATATTCAAATGCTGCCTTCTTCATATCGTATGATTTTTTCATTATTCGCCATCGAAGGTTACTCCCACAAAGAGATAGCCGAAGAGTTAGGCATTACAGAAGGCGCCTCAAAATCTGCTTATCATAAAGCCAAGCTAAAGCTCAAACAAGTACTAAAACCCTATCGTTTAACCCCCATTAAAAAAGCCAGCCATGAATAAATCCACCAATTTTGAATCAAAAATTCGTGAGAAGCTTGAAAACAATCGGGTCGATTATCAAGAGTCCTATTGGAATACATACGACCAAGCTTATCCCTTGCACTGGTATCATAAAATCCGATTTACCTGGAAATCACATGCCATATTTGCCTATAGTTTATTTGCCTTCGCGCTAGGTTTTATATTGAACGGTTTTATTAATCCGAAAGCGGAGAAAAAATCAAATATCGCAGGTGCCTTTCGCGATACCGTAGTTGTGGTAAATCACAAAACCGACACGGTATTTATGTTCATGCCAAATCCAGAAAGTCTCCCCCAATTAACCAATAATCTTTATCGGAAAAACCTCCCTCCCTATTATTCTGTAGAACCGATTCAACCCCAGCTCTTCAATCAGATCGGCAGTGGCCGTTCTTCTAATTCCCAAGAGAATAAAGCCTCTCAAAATGTGGGAAATATTCACCGTAGCGATTTAAATTCGTTGATTTCGCAAACAAATTCTCCATCAAACCCTAATAAGGCCAATCATATTAAGCG
>JALRKL010000139.1 GCA_023268875.1 Bacteroidia bacterium | reverse complement strand
AACTTCGGCAACACGGGACGGGTCGCGGACTTCTTCTTGATAGGCGACCATATCTTCGAACAGTTTCATTTGTTCAACTTCTTGGAAACCACCTTGGCCGATTGTTTTGTTGGCTGCCTGTGGTGTAACCAACAACAAAGGCGTGTGGTTCCAATAGGCTGTTTTAACCGCAGTCACAAAGTTTGTAATGCCTGGTCCGTTTTGTGCGATCATCACCGCCGCGATTATTTGAACGATCGTCGGTACCACGTTTGTTACCGCCTTTATAATCGCCTCTAAACTCTTCTCTTTGTTTGTATTCGCCGCCTCTTGGAGCGCTTTTACGCTCTGGGCGATCCTCCCGATTTTCAGCAGGTTTTGCCGAATCTTTACTTACAGGTTTGCGATCTAACAAAGAACGCTTTTTTTCGGGTTGATCTTTTTTATCCATGGGGGTTCGAATGAACCCGCAAAGTTACGCAATAATATCAACACCCTCACTAAAAGGAATTTGTTTAACCAATTCAACTTTTTGCTTATCTACTTTTCGATAACCGTATTCGTAACAAAAAACCATTTCCTCATGAGAGTCCGTCTCAATGTGGGTATAAAAATTAAAGGCAAAACCAAGATTCTCAACGTATTTAAGCGGTACTAATTTCGTATCGTTATGTAACGCATCATATAAACCCATTAATATCTTACGATTTCGTTTTAATCGTTTATCTATCATTTTGAGTACTATTGACTGTTCCGATTTCTGTCGATTATGATACACGGAACGACAAGAGTCTGAACAAAACTTTTTATCGGTACGACCTCTTAATTGTTCATTGCATTCAGGACAGTAATTTTTTAAATTTTCCATAGGCCTTTTTGTTGTCAAACACCAATAAAGCAATCATCCCCCAATCATGATTTCAAATAGACCTTGATATTTTTTGCAAAAAATACAAATAGGGGCATTACGCCCCTATCAATCCGTTGGAAACCCGAAGCTAAAACGGCATTTCTGCCTCACTTTCGTCTGCTTCTACCTCCTCTTCTCGTTCGATCTTTCTTTCTACCAACAACACATCTTTCACAAGAATTTCCGTTGTTCTTACTTCAACCCCTTCCTTGTTCACATAAGATCGATAACTCAACTTCCCCTCAATCGAAAGCTTCATCCCTTTCTTCACATAATCCTCCACCATTTTAGCGAGGGATCCCCAAGCAATTAAATTGTGCCACTGCACCTCATCATCTACCTCCCCACTTTTTGTCTTCTTTTTTTCGTGAGTCGCCATACTCCATTTCGCAAGTTTGTTTCCACTTTCGAAATCCATGATCACCGGGTCCTTGCCCACATGTCCGAACAAACGGACGGAATTCAATAAACTTTTCATAACATTTGATTTGTGCTTTTCCAAAAGCACCCCGTGTGCCCTTGTTTAACGATACAAAGTTGCGGTTACTGCATCAGACAACTCGTAACACAAACGTATATAAACGGATATATCTATTTACCCTCTATTCTAATCCAATGAACTTATTGAAAACAAGCAGAAAAAATTGCATATAGTATAAATTAATGACCCATTAAAATATATCCATAGGGGTTTCTCCCAATTAGAGGCGATACGTAAATATTCGAGGATATTAACCCTATAAATTAGCTGCCGCACAAGCAGCAATCGCGGCCGTTTCAGTCCGTAAAATACGAGACCCTAGTTGTAATTCTTTAAGTCCATTTTCTTGGGCCAATCGAATTTCATGGGCCGAAAAATCTCCCTCGGGCCCAATAAATACAACAGAATCACTCTTTAAATCACTTGCAGAATAATGCAATCCATCGGTACAGTGCGCAAAAAAAGCACCCTCACCATATTGATCAAGTGCGTCTTTAAAATTCATATGTTCTAAAATGGGTAGCCATGCACCATGAGACTGTTTCATAGCTGATACGCACGTTTTCATTAACTTATCTAAGAAAATCTTCGACCTTTCACTATTATCACAAGCCACCCAAATCAATCGTTTAAGTCCCAATTCTACCGTTTTCTCCAGTAACCATTCCATACGATCGGTACTTTTCAATACGCCCACTACCAGCGTAAATTCTGGTGCATCTACGGTCAAAGTTTGCACGACTTTACCTTTTACTTCCTTCTTTGAAATAAAATCCAATTCCACCAAATACCGATTTCCCTTGCCATCTGAACACCACACTTCGTCTCCAAGTGAAAAACGTAAAACCTGAACCATATGCTTCGATTCAGATTCACCAAAACGGGCAACGCCGTTCTCAATTTCCTCCGAGAAAAAGGTAAAATGTCCGGGCATTAGCTACGCTTCCAAGTGGTTCCTTCTTTCGAATCCATCAATTCAATACCTTTGTCTTTTAATCGATTGCGGATTGCATCGCTTAAAGCATAATTCTTCTCCTGCTTGGCTTCACCTCGCAATTGAATTAAGATTTGCATGATTTCATCCATCACCTCGTGATTATCGTTTTGTTCGGTCTTTTGCAACCCCAAAATGCCTTCGAAATACTCTCCAACGGCATCTTTCAATTTCTGAATATCGACTGCACTCAATTTTGCTTTGTTATCGGCAGCCGAGTTTATAAACTTGGCTATTTCAAAGAATTGAGCTATCGATATGGGTGTATTCAAATCCTCAAGAAGTGCTTGATTTAAATCTCTAATAACCGAGTCCACATCCAAGGTTGATTCCGCAGAGGGGGTTAATTCATCTAATTTCTTAAAGGCTTCTAAAAGCCTTTTTAAACCTTTCTCGGAAGCCTCTAAAGCATCCTGTGAAAAATCTAATGTGCTGCGATAATGCGCTTGTAATACGAAAAAACGCAAAGTATTCGGACCAAATCCACGGCTTAACAAGGGATGATTTCCCTCAAAAAGTTCACTTACTTTGATACCATTATTCAAACTTTTGGCCATCTTCTGACCGTTAATCGTGATCATATTATGGTGCATCCAATAGCGCGCGGGTTCGTGTTTATGGGCTGCCGTACTCTGTGCAATCTCACACTCGTGGTGGGGAAATAACAAATCCATTCCGCCGCCATGAATATCAAATTCCGAGCCCAAATATTTGGCACTCATAGCCGAACATTCAATATGCCAACCAGGAAACCCCTTGCCCCATGGGCTGCTCCATTGCATGATATGTTCGGGTGAGGCCTTTTTCCACAAGGCGAAATCATGGGCGCTGCGCTTTTCTGATTGTCCCTCTAATTCGCGACTCGCATTGCCCGCTCCCGCCATTAAATCATCCAAAACACGACCGCTTAGTTTTCCGTAATGGTGATTTGCCTGATAGGCATCTACATCAAAATAAACCGATCCATTTGACTCATAAGCCAAACCGGCTTCGATAATAGATTGTATCATTTCTATCTGCTCAATAATATGACCACTGGCTTTGGGTTCTATGCTTGGACGCATAACATTCATGGCATCCATAACCCAATTATAGGAATCGGTATATGCTTGCGCCACCTCCATAGGCTCAATTTGCTCCAAACGAGCTTGCTTCTGTAGTTTATCTTCCCCTTCATCGGCGTCTCCCACTAAATGACCGACATCGGTGATATTTCGTACAAAACGTACTTGATATCCCTTTTTTAAGAGCAATCGACGAAATACATCAAATACAATAGGGCCTCTAACATGCCCTAAATGCGGCGGACCGTATACAGTGGGTCCACACACATACATACCTACTTTACCAGGAATAATACTGCTAAATGATTCGATGCTTCTCGAAAGGGTATTGTACAACTTGATTGCTTCCATCATTTAACGGTGGTCGTAGTGGTTAGAATAATATGATTGATAGGCTCCGCTGGTAACCCCTTCCAACCAAACTTCGTTTTCGAGATACCAATCGATGGTTTTTTCAAATCCTTGGTCAAAGGCAACCGAAGGACTCCAACCTAATTCTGTTTCTAATTTTGACGCATCAATAGCGTATCGGAAATCGTGACCCGCGCGATCGGTAACAAAAGTGATTAATTCAGCAGACTTTCCTTCCGAACGGCCCAATTTCCTATCCATTATTTCACAGAGTTTATGAACCAAATCTAGATTCTTCCATTCATTATTTCCACCGATATTATAGGTTTCCCCTAAGCGACCCTTATGAAAAATAACGTCTATGGCGGATGCATGGTCTTCAACCCAAAGCCAATCGCGAACGTTTTCTCCTTTGCCATAAACCGGCAAGGGTTTGTTGTTTTTGATATTGTGGATCATTAACGGAATTAATTTCTCAGGAAATTGGTGACTCCCATAGTTATTCGAGCAGTTGCTAATAACAACGGGTAATTTATACGTTTCATGATACGCCCTCACGAAGTGATCCGAACTTGCCTTACTCGCACTGTACGGCGAATTCGGGTCGTAAGGTGTAGATTCCGTGAACTTACCTTCATCACCTAATGTTCCGTATACTTCGTCGGTACTAACATGGTAAAAACGGCCTTCTACGGCTTCCCCATACTGCTTAAACGCATTCAATAAAACCACAGTACCGACTACATTAGTCATGACGAAATCTATCGGATTGGTAATGCTTCTGTCTACATGACTTTCGGCCGCCAAGTGGATTACCGAATGAATTTTAAACTCCTTAAAAAGCGTTTCAACCTCAGAAATATTGGTAATATCGCATTTACGAAACGTATAATTATCAGATGCTTCTAAATCGGAGAGATTAGCCAAATTACCGGCATAGGTTAATGCGTCTAAATTGATTATGTGGTAATCGGGATAGCGATTTACAAATCTACGTACCACATGCGACCCAATAAATCCAGCACCGCCGGTAACTAATATATTCTTTTTCATTGTATAGGTTTTACATTAAATATCCGCACCGACAATGGCGTGTAAGGCGGCACACCAATGCGCCCTTTCGAGCCAAAACCATAATCGGAAGTAGTTAAAAATTCAATATCCATATTCTCATCCACATAAAAAGGCAAAATATTTAATGCCTTTATAGGATGAATTTGTCCGTAATATTCGGCTTTATACTTTTTGTATTCCAAACGACTGTCTATAATCAAATCACCGTTTAACCTTTTAACAACTACATCAAACTCCACTTGTTTAACGGCTTTATGAATGGGTGCATTGGATATTAAATTCGGGGCCGACCAAATTCCCTTGGATTCAAAAGAATCATTTAACACCCGGTATTTAATCATCTCAAAAGTATCTAAATGCCAAGAACCTAAATTTTTTTCGGCGTATAAATCTATCTGCTTATTCTCCGCCAAAGCTCTTTTAAAAGTTTTGTTAGCTAAGAACTCATAATATTCCTGATTGGTAATCACTTTTTCTAAATCAAATACAACCTTGGCCATTTCGCCATTGGGTAAAAGCTGCACTTTGTAATCGCTAGAATTCTTAAGTTTCAGGCTGTCTGTCGACAATAAAATTTCAACTTTACTTCCTGGGGAAGCCAATCGTAGGGCCTCTGTCAATTCATTTGTAGCCACAGGTGGGTAAGGCACTTCTACAAGGGTATCATTGCCATAAGAACTCACCAAAGTATCACCATTAGGTCCTACAATCATATAATTGATCAAACAATAATGATCCTCACTGAATGGTTCCGCAATCGGATCGCCTTTTAGGAATCGATATTGAAGCCCTGTTTGGGTGGTGTGATAGGAAAAATAATTCCTGTATGCATATAGAGCGATAGAAAGCAAGGCGAGAATCCCTATGACCCAAAGAAAAATCCCTTGTTTTTTCATGCTTTAATCGCGTTTAATTCTTCTTTATATGACTGAATTTCCTTCTTGAACTTGGCTACCACAACTTCAAGAGGTTCATCGCTTGCACCGCCGGCTGCGTTAAAATGACCACCGCCATTAAAGAACTTTCCAGCAAATTCGTTTACCCTAAAATCGCCCTTGCTTCGGAAACTCATTTTAACTTTTTCTGTTCGATCAATTATCAAAACACTCAAAACAATGCCTTTAATTCCCAAGCCAAAGTTAACCAATCCTTCTGTATCTCCTGTTACTACTTTAAACTCTTCTAATTCGTATCGATCTAAATAAATCAAAGCGGTCTTACAATCTTCTAATATTTCTAACTTTTTATAGAGGCAATATCCAAACAATCGACTGCGATTGACCGAAAAAACATGATAAATCCGCTCGTGGATACTTACGTGATCAACACCAATATCCATCATTTGTGCTGCAACTATGTGTGTATTTGATCGGGTATTGATATACTGGAAATTACCGGTGTCGGTCATAAGTCCAGTGTAAAGGCAGGTAACGGCGTTTTTATCAATGTTCTCCAATCCAAAATTATCTCTGGCCCATTCAAAAATCAATTCGCACGTACTTGAAGACTCGTTATTCCAATACGCATAGGTATAAAATTCATCAGGATTTTGGTGGTGATCAACCAATACGATAGGTTTATTCGCTGTTTTAATTAAATCACCCAACTCATTTATTCGGGTAAGTACATTAAAATCCAAGCAAAAAATAATATCCGATTCGTTCAACAAGTTTTTAGCCTGTTCGGGCGATTCTTCGAAATTCGTTACGGTATCATCACCGGGCAACCAAGCTAAGGATTCCGAATAATCTGTGGGAGTAATTACAGATGTCTTGATGCCTAACTTGCTCATTATGTGATACAAACCCAAAGTAGAGCCCATTGCATCACCATCTGGTTTATGGTGGGTAGTAATAAAAACGTGTTGGTATTTTCCCTTTTTTAGATCTTGAACAAGTTCACTGGTTGAATTGATTTTCATGAATACTACAAAAATACAGATTACCTGAAGTAATTTTGAATTTTATGAGCCGTTCTGCCTATCAACTTTATACACTCGATAATGGTTTGCGGGTTGCACATGTAAAAACCCCTTCTTCAGCGTTGGTACATTGTGGCTTTGTAATTCATGCGGGCAGCCGTAACGACGGCGAACATTACGGAATTGCCCATTGCCTCGAACACATGTTTTTCAAGGGCACCCAAAAACGAAAAACCTATCACGTTCTCAACCATTTAGAAGTGGTAGGCGGTGAACTGAATGCATTTACTACTAAAGAAATAACCACTTTGTATGCCACCGTGCAACGCACCCACTTCAAACGCGCGGTAGACATTTTATGTGACGTTGCATTTAGATCGGTTTTCCCTGAAAACGAACTAAAAAAAGAACGTTTGGTGATTGCCGATGAAATACAGATGTACCGCGATACACCCGAAGAAAATATATACGACGAATTCCAAGAACTTCTTTTCGAGAATCACCCTCTTGCACATAATATTTTGGGAGATACCGATTCGCTTGATAAAATTAAACGCGACGATTTACTCAATTTTACACAAACCAATTATCATCCCGAAAATATGGTTTTTGTAGTTGTGGGAAGTATTTCAGCAGAACGCGTTCTCCAAACCCTTAATCTCTACGCCCAGGTAAATTTCACTAATAAAACACACTTAGTTCACAATACCCACAGGTGGAATTACAAGCCATTTCGTACCGTAAAAGAATCTGATTTTGGTCAAGCCTATGCCATTCTAGGGCTTCCCGCCTATTCAGAAACACATCCAAAGCGATTTGCTTTAATGTTACTTAATAATCTCTTGGGCGGACCGGGTATGAATAGTAGATTGAACTTAAGCATCCGTGAAAAATACGGATATGCTTACAACATTGAAAGTGGCTATCAGCCCTACAGTGATGCGGGAATGTTTCATTGCTATATCAGTTGTGAAGAGAAATACATGCAAAAGTCCCTTTCCCTAATTGAAAAGGAAATAAAAAAACTTAAAGACCAAAAATTAGGAAAAGTACAACTCTCACAAGCCAAAAATCAACTTTGCGGACAGTTATTAATGGCAAACGAAAACAGAAATGGTTTGTTAATTCATATAGGTAAAGGAATTCTTAAATATGGACGGGCCAAGCATATAGAAGAAACCATTGCCGAAATCAAAAAATTAACCGCTGAGGATTTACTCGACGCCGCAAATGAAAGTTTTGATTTTAATTCATTTTCCTATCTGAATTATGTGCCCACTAAGTAAATGCCTACCAAGCATCCCATAAAAGAGCTGATTGAATCGGGTGAAGGCCTGCAACTTGACTTTAAACAACTTATTCAAAACCCCCGAAAAATCGCCAAATCGATGGTGAGTTTTGCCAATACGCACGGCGGCGACTTACTGATTGGTGTTAGAGACAACGGAAGTATTTCAGGCATTAAATCTGAAGATGAAATTCACATGCTCGAATTGGCAGCCAGCTTTCATTGTAAGCCTGAAGTACCCTACCACGTTGAGGAGATTATCATAGAAGGTAAAACCATTCTAAAAGCAACCATTCCTAAAGGTAAAGACAAGCCCTATTACGCCCGGGGCGAAGACGACAAATGGTGGGTATATGTGCGCGTAAACGATAAATGCATTTTGGCCTCTAAGACAAGCGTTGATTTTATGCGCAGTCAAGACAAAGCCACCAAATTATCATTGGGTAAACTCGAGCAAGGTATCCTAAAGTTTATTGCAGAAAGAGAAAAAACTACTCTCCCCGAGATTTGTAAAAAATTCAATTTGGGAAAGCGCAGGGCCAGTCGCATTCTTGTAGATCTTATGAAACTACAAGCCATTCGAAGCCATACAACAGAAAAGGCCGAGTTTTACACCTCGGCCTTATCCTAATTGAAGTTATAAAATATTAATTAGTAGCGACTTCGAACAACTCACTTACCTTGTTCCAATTTACCACATTCCAAAATGCCGCTATGTAATCGGGACGGCGGTTTTGGTAGTTTAAATAATAGGCATGTTCCCAAACGTCAAGGCCTAAAATCGGCGTTCCTTTAACCTCAGCGATATCCATTAATGGATTGTCTTGATTGGGTGTAGAACTTACCACCAACTTTCCATCGTGAACCAATAACCAAGCCCAACCACTTCCAAAACGGGTAGCACCTGCACTTGCAAATTGTGTTTTAAATTCATCGAATGAACCAAAGCTCGCTTCTATGGCAGTCGCTAATTTGCCCGTAGGAGTACCGTTGCCATTGGGTCCAATTACTTCCCAAAACAAACTATGATTGTAATGTCCTCCTCCGTTGTTTCTAACTGCAGGACTTAATTTGCTGATATGGCCCATCAACTCTTCAATGCTCTTGCCTTCAGCTTCTGTACCAGAAATAGCTGCATTTAAATTATTAACATAGGCTTGGTGGTGCTTGCCATGGTGAATTTCCATGGTTTTTGCATCGATATGCGGTTCCAACGCATTCAATTCGTAGGATAATTTTGGTAGTTCAAACATGTCTTAGATTATTATAAGATGAGAAACAAATTTAACGAAGAATCGTTTGCAAGCAAAGGCCTTTCTATCTATAGCCCTATTTTTGCGATTATCTAAAAATACAATTGCACTACATGCATTTCCTCAATCTAACCTTATCTTCAATATCGCTCTACGTTTGGGAAACGTTGGCTGCCTTTTTGTCGCTTGGATGTGTATGGCTTGCAGCTAAAAACAAAATATCCAATTGGCCAGTAGCCATGGCGGCATCCATTGCCTATGCTTATGTTTTTTACCAAAATCGATTCTATTCAGAAACCTATTTACAAGCGGTATTTTTTGCTTTTCAAGCCTATGGATGGTGGTATTGGTCTGCCTTAAACACAAAAAAGGCCGAAAAGTCAATTTCAAATATGCCGAAATCGCAAATAATCATTCTTCTTATTGCTTTTGTTATTTGCTATACAATTTGGATACAGGTATACACACAGTACTATCCTAATGCCCAACAGCCCTACCTGGACACATTTCTAACTATTCTAAGCATCACCGCATTATACATGCAGGCCCGACGTTGGTTAGAAAACTGGTATCTATGGATTCTTGCCGATCTTTGTTATGTACCCATGTTCTTCTGGGGGAAACAATATATAACGGCGGTGCTGTATGGCTTATTTATTGCCTTAGCGACAAAAGGACTTTTTATGTGGAGAAATGAAATGAAAAAGGCCGTCTGAATAAGACGGCCTTTTAAAAACACAAACAAACGTGTTAAATTATTTCTTTGCAGGTGCTTTAGCAGCTTCAGCAGCAGCTTGCATCAACGCACGAGTAGTCTTAATAGATACGATCGCGTTTTCTGGAGCATCTAATATTTCTAAGTTCTCTAAAGAAAGTACGCGAACTTTTGCGCTTTGTCCAATCTCTAACGTATCGATCGACACGTCTACGAAATCAGGCATATCTTTCAAATCTCCACGCAAACGTAAACGGTTAATTTTCTTAACCAACTTACCACCGGCACGAACACCTGGTGAATTTCCTACTACACGAACAGGAACTTCCATAACCACTTTCTTACCTGCAGCAACTTCTAGGAAGTCGGCATGAATAATGGCTTCAGAAACGGGGTGAAACTGGATATCCTGCAAAATAGCATTGTATTCCGTTCCATCTAAGTTCAACTTTACTTTGTAAGCATTAGGAGTGTATACTAAGTTTTTGAAATCGGCTTGATAAATAGCAAAATGTTTCGCTTCGTTTCCATCACTGTACATAACACAAGGTACCATACCCTTGTTACGCAACTCCTTCGCGGTGCGTGTTCCTACCTCACTGCGTAGTTCACCTTTTAATAAAATGGTTTTCATATTCTAAATTTTATAATTATTTGATTTGTTTGAGGTCCAAAGAAGTTTGAGAATTAAAAACTTGCTTGAACAAAGAACTGATACTTCCGTTCTCATGTACGTTTCTGATCGCACGAGCAAATAGCGGCGCTACTGAAAGCACTTTTATTTTATCAATGTGTCGCTTTAATGGAATAGTATCGGTCACAACCAATTCCGTTAAAACCGAACTTTCTATATTTTCATATGCCTTACCACTTAACACAGGGTGACAGCATAGTGCTCGAACGGTTTTTGCGCCTTTTTCTGTTAGCATGGCTGCAGCCTTACATAAGGTTCCACCGGTGTCAATAATATCGTCTATTAAAACAACATCCTTTCCTTCCACATCACCGATAACGGTCATATTGGCAATTTCATTGGCACGCTTACGCTCCTTATCACAGATAACCATAGGAAGATTTAGCAACTTTGCCACCTCGCGAATACGGTTTGAGGCTCCCACATCTGGCGCTGCAATCACTAGATTATCTTGACTTAAGGTTTTGATATAAGGAACGAAAATAATCGAACTTTCAAGATGATCAACCGGCACATTAAAGAATCCTTGAATTTGAGGTGCGTGCAATTCCATCGTCATCACACGATTGGCCCCTGCGGTACTCAATAAATCAGCCACCAATTTCGATGCTATCGATACACGGGGTTTGTCTTTTCTATCCTGTCGGGCAAACCCGTAATAAGGAAGTACTGCTGTAATGTAATTGGCACTGGCTCTTTTGGCAGCGTCAATTGCCATAAGCAATTCCATTAAGTTGTCGCTGCTGGGATACGTCGATTGAACGATGAAAACATCACATCCACGAACCGATTCCATAAAATTTGGTTGAAATTCACCGTCGCTAAACCGACTAACCGATAATTCTCCTGGTAAGGATCCGTAAAATTCGCAAATAGCTTTGGTAAGGTCTAAGGAGGCGGAGCCGCCAAAAATTTTGACAGGGTGTATAAGTGAAGTCATAATAAGATTTTACTTTCTCATGGGACCATCCCAGATATCATCAAATCGTTTTAGTTGTCCGACTAGGGCTCGAACCTAGACTCTTCTGAACCAAAATCAGACGTGTTGCCAGTTACACCATGGGTCAATTTTCCTATTCGGGAGGGCAAAGTTAATTACAAATTTTTAAATTTTCATTCGTATATAAAATTCCCATTTTCCCTTTTTTAAAATAAAAAGGTAGCTTAAGATCATTTTTTAATTTTAATTCATCAAATTCTAAATTGGATTTTAAATTTAGACTGTCTATTTTATTTTCATTATTTATTTTAAAATCAAAAGTATTTTTAGATAGTAAATTTACTTTATCTCCATTTATTATATCTAAATTTAAATTAAAGATTTTATTTAAATTTTGTAAATCAATTTCTTGTTTATCGCTTGAAATATCTCCGCTTACTTCGTATCTATTTTTTAATTTCTTTACATTTATATTTTTTGAATAAAAATCAATTTTATTTAAATCAAATTTTAAATTGTTAAAATTAAACTTATCTTCATTTACTTCAAAATTGAAAAAAATTTCATTTAAGAAATATTTATTGAAAAAATCTATTTTTCCATTTTTTACTGTACCTTTAATATTATATGAAAACTTATTTGAACCATTTAAAAATATTAGATTTAAATCAGCTTGTACCGTTCCTTTTTTAATTTGATTTAGAATTATTTGCCTTGCTAAATTAAAATCATAAATTGCAATAAAATTTACTAGATCCTCTATTTTATTTTCTTCTGTTGAAATTGAAATATTTTCAATTGAATTTCTATTTTGAAATAAATCAGGTATTTTAATTTTTGATGTTATTTTTTTAATTAATAATTTTTCTTCAATAATTTTTAATGTTGGGTTTAAAGTTTCTATATTTACTGTTTGTTCTGCTATATTTAATTTGATGAAAACCTGATCTAGATTGATTTTTAACTTTGGATTTAATTCTTCTAGCTTTGAATAAATTAAATCATTAAATTTGTTTGTTTTTAAACCATAATTACTCATATAAAAAACTGTAAAACCAATGATTAGTACAAATATTACAGGTGCAATTAATAAGTATTTACGCATTTATTTTATATAATGAGCTTTCTAAAAAATCGTCTATTTCTCCATCAAGTATTTTTTCAGGGTTTGTGCTCTCAAAATTTGTTCTATTATCTTTTACCATCCTGTATGGATGGAGAACATAAGATCTAATTTGATGTCCCCATCCTATATCAGATTTAGAGCTTTCAATATTTTCATTTTGTTTTTCTCTTTTTTGTAATTCATGTTCATAAAGTCTTGCTTTTAACATATTCATACACGTTTCTTTATTTTTATGTTGTGATCTTTCGTTTTGACA
>JALRKL010000027.1 GCA_023268875.1 Bacteroidia bacterium | reverse complement strand
ATAAACTTTTCCAACTTTTCAATATCGTTGGGGTTATAAAACAATAAGCAATCGCCGCGCATTCCATCACGACCTGCACGACCTGTTTCTTGGTAATATCCTTCTAAACTTTTTGGAACATCGTAATGAATAACATAACGAACATCAGGCTTATCAATTCCCATTCCAAAGGCAATTGTAGCCACAATTACATCGCATTTTTCCATTAAGAATGCATCCTGATGTTGGGCCCTAACTTTGGAGTCCAATCCAGCATGGTACGGCAAAGCTTTTATGCCATTGCGTTCCAACATCTGAGCTATTTCTTCTACCTTTTTTCGGGAAAGGCAATACACAATCCCGGAAGAATCTTGATGTTGCTGAATGAACGTAATAATTTCCTTATGAACGACATCTTTACGTCCTTTTGGTCTTACCTTATAATACAGGTTGGGACGGTTAAAGGAACTTTTGAAAAGATTTGCATCAAGCATATTCAGATTTTTCTGAATATCGTTTTGCACTTTAGGTGTAGCAGTAGCTGTTAAAGCTAGAATCGGGATATTTCCGATAGCCCGAACCATTTGCTTTATTTTACGGTATTCCGGACGGAAATCGTGACCCCATTCTGAAATACAATGCGCTTCATCTACAGCTACAAATGATACTTTAATTTTGGCTAAAAGTTCAAGGGTTTCTGCCTTCTTAAGAGTTTCGGGAGCCACATACAACAATTTGGTTTCCCCCGAAATTACATCTCCAATAACTTGATTAAAATCGGCTTTATTTAAGGAACTATTCAAGAAATGAGCCATTCCACTGTTCCGAGAGAACCCCCGCAAATTATCAACCTGATTTTTCATTAGGGCAATAAGCGGAGAAATCACGATGGCAGTACCCTCCATCATCATAGCAGGCAGCTGATAACACATCGATTTGCCCGCGCCGGTTGGCATGATCACAAAGCAATCCTTTCCATCCATGATACTTTGTATCACAACTTCTTGATTGCCTTTGAACCGATCGAAACCAAAAAACTCCTTTAAAAAGACTTTTGGATCTTTGGTTTCATGTCCTGAAATCGCGGTCATTTTTTTTACCTGCTCTAATTAAGTATGTGAAATTACAATAAAATTATATGTTAACAATGCATTAAGGATGCGAAATAATAAATGTTTAAACGTATTTCCTACGAATCAAATCCACAAGCTTCATAATTTTTCCCTTATTTTGTAATTAGTTCAGGAACTCAATACCTGGATTTCGTCTTTCATGAATCCAAAATCAACCGAACTTTCAAACGACAAAATCATTGAAATAGGTCTTAAAGCCCTTGAAGATGAATTACTTAGCCTTAAAGAACTTCCCAAATATTTAAACGATGATTTTGCCAATGCGGTGCAAACAATACTCCGATCAACCGGTCGGGTTGTACTCACCGGTATTGGGAAAAGTGCAATAATTGCACAAAAAATATGCGCAACATTAAACAGCACGGGACAGCCTGCATTATTTATGCATGCCGCCGATGCTATTCACGGTGATTTAGGGATGATTCAACAAAAAGATGTAATCATCGCCATTTCAAAAAGTGGAAACACCGCTGAAATGATCACCCTGCTCCCTTTAATCAAGAAAACGGAAAATCCGCTTATCGCTATTGTAGGCAATACGAATTCGCAACTCGCCTTAGAAGCCGATTTTGTATTAAATACAACGGTAAATAGAGAAGCCTGTCCGAACAACTTAGCCCCTACCACCAGCACTACCGCTCAGCTAATAATGGGCGATGCCCTTGCCGTTGCACTGATTAAATTAAGAAATTTCAGCGATCAAGATTTTTCAAAATACCACCCCGGAGGTGCGCTCGGTAAAAAACTTTATTTAAGTTGTGGTGATATTGCACGTCAGCATGCCACGCCCAAGGTTAGACCCACTACCAACTGGAAAGAGGTCATCGTAAGCATCACGGAAAGCCGATTAGGTGCCACAGCTGTTATCGATAACAACCACATCATTGGTATTATTACCGACGGCGACATTCGCCGCATGTTAGCGAAATACGATCGTTTGGATACGCTCGAAGCGCAAAAAATCATGAGCCCGGAACCGCGTAAAGTAGAAGCGGACGAACTGGCAGTTGAAGCCGCACAGTTAATGCAAGAACATAAAATCACCCAACTAATCGTTACCGAAAACAATTTCTACATCGGAATGGTACATCTACACGATTTATATCAAGAAGGAATTATTGGATAAACCCATGAATAAAAATCATTACATCATCATTATGGCCGGTGGAATCGGCACCCGATTCTGGCCCGTTAGTAAAAAGAGCTTCCCAAAGCAATTCATGGATATTTTAGGGACTGGCGAATCCCTTATCACACAAACTTACAAGCGTTTTGCGCACTTTATTCCAGAAAAAAATATATATATAGTTGCAAATGCAGATTACACTGACCTTTTAAAGGAACATATCCCTAGTATCACGGATGAACAAATTTTAAAGGAGCCTATGGGTAAAAATACCGCTCCTTGTATTGCTTTCGCCAGCTATTACCTCAAACAAAAAAATCCAGATGCCGTTTGCATGGTGGCTCCTTCCGATCATCTTATCACAGACGAACCTAACTTCGCGGCTACCAGCTTAAAAGCCCTTGAATATGCAGCAGAACAAGATGGATTGGTGACCTTAGGAATTAAACCTACCCGTCCAGATACCGGTTATGGTTATATTCAATTCACCAAGGATCCCATCAAAGAAGGCATCCATCCCGTGAAAACATTTACCGAAAAACCAACGGAGGAAATTGCCAAAAGTTTCATTGAAAGCAAGGAATTTCTCTGGAATGCGGGCATATTCGCTTGGAGCGTAAAATCAATTTGCGGCAGATTTGAAGATAAACTCCCCGAGATACATACCCTTTTTAACGATATAAATTATCAAGACCCACAAAGCGCATCAAAAATCGAAAGAGCCTATGGAGAGTGTCCAAGTATCTCGATCGATTACGGTATAATGGAGAAGGATAAAAACGTATTCGTTTTGCCCTCGCATTTTGGTTGGAGCGACTTAGGAACATGGAAGAGCCTTTGGGATGTTTCACAAAAAGACGAGCAACACAATGCACTAATTGGTAAAAACACCTTAAGCCAAGATTCTTCTCAAAATTTGGTTTTTGCCAATGGCGAAAAACTCACGGTTATCAGTGGCGTAGAAAATCTGGTTATTGTAGACTCCGATGACGTTCTTTTGGTAATGAATAAAGACAAGGAACAAGAACTTAGAACCATCGTAAACGACGTTAAGCAAAAATACAAGGGAAAATACAATTGATTTTTATTTCTCTTCGTTGTGATTTCTGAAATTTTAGTATATTTGTAGTGTTACCCCTTAGACGGTAACGCCAACTGTTACGCGCTTTTACATACCAAACATCAACATAGGAATAGGTATCAACACAGGTGAGGCACTAGT
>JALRKL010000005.1 GCA_023268875.1 Bacteroidia bacterium | reverse complement strand
CGGCAAGGGCATTTCTGAAAAGTGTTTGCATAAGTAATCCGCTCAAAGCCAAGCCCATTCCAGACAAAAGTCCCCCTGAGATGCGAGGAATTCGAAACTCTTCAATAATCCAAACATCTAATTGATTCATATCTTTTAGATTGAAAAAGATTAATCCGAGAATCCAGGCTAAAAGGAACAGAATATGGAGGAGCTTTTTCATAATTCCCGGTAAAAATGCAGGGAATCTGACGAATAACCCTTTCTGATTTGAAGAAGATCTTTTAGAACCATTTCTGGATGCACAGAGCCTAAGTCCCAAAATGAGTTGGCATTAGACTTTTCTATCTGTTTGTCGTTTTGGAAATAACGCAGTTGTTGTAACTGCAGAACCCTTTCCAATCGCGGGTCGAACCGAGTAATCTCTTCGCGCTTTTTAATATTTCCAAGATTGAGCCATAATTTCGATTGTTGAATCATTTTAATGGCTTCTTCTAGGGGCAGGTTTGACGCTCCCGTGCCGACAAAATTGCCATTTTTTAACCATGCAGGTTGTAATTTAGCATCTATCAAAAATTGGGTGAAATATGCGGATCTATTCGGAATATGCCATATGCCTTCGAAAGGAAGGTTTAACATTACGGGTATTTCAGAGGCGTCGGTAACTTGAGATTGTAAGGCTTTGTATTTTCGGGTTATCTCAAGAAATAGGGAATCCGCAACTTGGGGTTTACCCAATGCCCAGCCCACGGCTCTAATCCATTCTGCTCTCGCTAAAGGGGTAGACTCTAAATGATTCTGAATAAATAATACACTATGTCCATTTTGTTGCAAGCGTGCCCAATCTTTCTCTCCACGGCCGTCTAATAAATACGTGAATGTTATATTGGGTTTTAATTTTAATAAGGCCTCTTTATTTAAGATTCCCGAAGCTTGAAGTGATCGGGTTTTGGGATTTAATTGAATGTCGGAAGGAAAAAATTCGCGATTATCCACGCCAACAATTTGAGAAACGGCACCAAGTTCTTGTATCATCCGAGCAAAAACGGCAGAAAGAACAATGTAGGAGCGGCCACGAATTAACTTAGTCCGGTTAGAGACGTTCTCAGATTTCCCCCAAAAGTAAGAGCCAATTGTGCGATGGTTGGCACCGTATATGTCTAAAAAAGTATCGTTCTTTTGAATTGATAAACGAAATAATTGGGCATATTCGTTAGGGATTTGTTGGTTTCGCGCATCCCCTGCGTTCCGATTTTTTACTTGTTGGCATGCACCTATCAATACAATAAATGCGGCTGAGAGGACACAAGAGAACCGGAACATGATTCAAAAGTAGAACAAAAAATGCGACACTGAAAAAATGGGTGGATGAGGGTTGGGAAGTTTTGTAGACATTTGTAATGTGAATTGGCCCATTTGGAAATATCGATACTATGTTTTCTTCGGACTTTTTTTGGTTTGGATGACGTTTTTTGATCGGAATAGTTTTTTGTATCGCATTAAATTAGCGGGTGAAATTTCTGATTTAGAGGCAGGGATAGAAATGCACAAAAAAAAGATTGACGATTTACGACAGCAACGAAAGGATCTTTTCGGGAATGAAAAGAATTTGGAAAAGTTTGCAAGGGAAACCTATTTGATGAAAAAAGCCAACGAAGAAATTTTTGTTATTGTAGATCCCGATTGATACCTATTCACCAAACGAAAAAGTGTTTATAAAATAATATAGATTGTGTATTTCTATTGACTACTTGTCGATAGGTTTGCAGTAATACCGATAAAAAACGAAAAATATGAAATTTGTAGCTTCATCCAGCAATTTGCTCCAGCACCTGTTGACCGTTAACGGTGCCATCATGTCGAAGCCGATTATACCGATTCTCGAAAATTTTTTATTCGATATTAAGGGGGGTGAACTCACCATTTTTAGTACCGATTTGGAGACCAGTATGACCACAACCATGCCGGTTGATGCTAAAGAAGACATGCGCGTGGCTGTTCCTAGTCGATTGGTAATAGATACCCTAAGGTCTTTGCCCGAGCAGCAAGTAACATTTAATGTAGATACCAACTCTTATGCGATTGAGGTGAGTACCGACCAAGGTCGTTACAAAATGGCCGGACAAGATGCCTCAGATTTTCCAAATCAGCCGGAAAAGAGTGGAGATGCGAGTATCACGCTTCCATCAAATATTTTGTTAAAAGCTATAAGTAAGACCTTGTTTGCTGCTGGAACAGATGAGTTGAGACCGAATTTAACGGGACTTTTTGTTGAGATGAAAACCGACCATGTGAATTTTGTTGCTACAGATGCTAACAAGCTGGTCCGCTTTACTCGCAAAGATATACAGCCGCAATTGGATCATGGTTTTATTATACCTAAAAAGCCTTTGAATCTTTTGAAAACGGCCCTTCCGAATGATGAAACACCTGTGGTCGTAGATTACAACCAATCCAATGTTTTCTTTTCATTTGGTGATACCGAATTGATATGCCGATTATTGGATGAGAAATATCCCGATTACAGCGCGGTTATTCCAACCAATAACACGAATAAGTTGAATATAAATCGCATGGATTTTTTGAGTGCGATAAGCCGTATAAGCATATTCGCCTCCAAAACAACCCATCAGGTACGCTTGAAAATTGCAGGCACTGAACTTACTTTGTCCGCCGAGGATATAGAAATGGCCAATGAAGCAGTTGAGAAGTTATCCTGCGAATTCGATGGTGAAGATATGGAGATTGGCTTCAACGCACGTTTCCTAAAAGAAATGTTGTCGACACTAGACGGTGAGGTTATTCAACTGCAACTTTCTGCTCCGAATCGTGCGGGACTTTTGGTGCCTACAGCCCAAGATGCGACCGAAGATGTTACCATGCTCATCATGCCGATGATGCTGAATAACTATTAATTATTCGAAAATGGCGCTGCCAATACGAACCATGGTAGCCCCGTGTTCCATGGCAATGCGGTAATCACCGCTCATGCCTATAGACAGTTCATTAAATGAAGCATCGTTTTGAAAATAGCGGTGCTTTATTGTTTTAAAAAGGGTTTCAATACGATCAAATTCATGGTGAATTATGGCCGTATTGTCAGTGAATGTTGCCATTCCCATTATTCCGCGAATTTTAATTCCGCTCAACTTATTTTCTAAAAGGGCTTCTACAAAGTCATTAAAGTTTTCTGGGGGAATTCCAAACTTGCTTTCTTCTTGCGCTACGTGGGTTTGTAGTAATATGTCAATCTGCCGATTATGTTTAATTGCTTGTTTGTTTATTTCTTCGGCTAATTTGAGGCTGTCTACCGAATGAATCACATGAATAAATGGAGCAATATACTTTACTTTATTCGTTTGAAGGTGTCCGATTAAATGCCATTTTATGTCCTTTGGTAGTGATTCTTCCCGTTCTAATAAGGCTTGTACTCGGTTCTCCGCAAAATCACGTTGCCCAGAATTGTAAGCCGCTTGGATTTCTGAAATCTCTCGGTATTTCGATACGACGATTAATTGTACTTCATTTTGTTTAAGTTCTAATTGAATACGCCGAATATTGTCTTCTATCTTTTGCATTTTCTCTACCTTTGCTATCGAAATGTTTCGCTTAGGCAAAGTAACAATATTGATAGCACTTTTGTTG
This sequence comes from Bacteroidia bacterium, assembly GCA_023268875.1. Lineage (GTDB taxonomy): Bacteria > Bacteroidota > Bacteroidia > NS11-12g > UBA955 > VMCP01. The sequence goes on along the minus strand of JALRKL010000005.1, from coordinate 3,655 downwards.
GGGTCTTGCTCAAAAGAGGTTCCGCTAGATCGAACCACAACAGTAATGTTGCTAGCCGATGCTATGCGCTTAGAGGCATCGCAACAAGTAGCGTACAATTATATGCTTTTGCCCGATTCCATTTGGACGAAGCAGTACGATTTTGTACTTAAAAAACACGGCGTAACGCCGGGCGATTTTGAAACCACCATGGAATATTATAAACGCCATGGGAAAGAATTTTCTAGTGTTATGCAAGAGGTAGTGGCCATTTTGGAAGAAGAAAGCAATAAAGAATTTAGACGTTGATTTATCCCAGCTCATTTGAAGATCTAGTGGGATTTACCCCGCTGAGAATCCAACTCCAGGAACAATGTCGATTGCCGAGTTCGGCGAAAATAGCTACGTCATTTTCTATGATTACCGAACCCGAGCAGCTCAAGGATACCTTAGATATGCTTGATGAATGCTTGGCAATAATGGAAAGTCGCCCTTCTTTGTTCGAATGGCAGTATCCCGTAGACATGGATACCATGTTGAAGCATATTCACGTAGACGGCTATTACTTAATGGAGGAAGATCTGCTTGGGATTGCTTCCAATATTAAAATATACGATTCATTCGTAACGGCTTTATATCAGCAGCAAGATGGTTTCCCTCACTTTAGAAGTTTGTTTCCTAAAAACGACAATACCCAGAGTGTTTTAACTTCTATAACCAAAGTTATCGACGAAGAAGCGCATATTCGTTTGAGTGCATCACCTGCCTATCAAAAGGTAAGCACGGAAATCAATAGAATAGAACGCGAAGCGCGACAGCAAACCAAATCTATATTTAAGGAATGGAAAGCCTTGGGTTACACCGCTGATACGGAAGTTACAATTCGTGAAGAGCGTTTGGTAATACCGGTTTTAGCTGAGTTTAAACGCAAGGTGAAGGGGTTTGTGAAAGATGTTTCTGCCACGGGCAAGGTCTTGTTTATGGAGCCATCGGCTATTGTTGAATTAAACAACCGTTTGAAGGAATTGTTTGCAGAACGGCGCCGTGAAAGAGAGCGGATTTTGAAGCAATTGAGTTCAGAAATTAGACCCTTTGCTCCCATGTTGCTCACATGGATGGATTCATTAACCAAAGCGGATTTTGTTTTTGCGAAATACCAACTCTGCTCCAAATACGAAGCGGAACGTCCTAGGCAAAAAAATACAAATGGCTTGATATTGAAAACCGCATACCATCCGGTTTTAAAAAAGGAATTATCCAAACAAAATAAGAAAATTGTACCGCTTGACCTAGAAATGGATGACAGGCATATTGTAGTCGTTAGCGGTCCGAATGCAGGCGGAAAAAGTGTAGTTCTGAAAACGGCGTTGCTTTTACAGTATTGGTATCAATGCGGATTTTTTATTACCGCCAGGCCGGAAAGTGAAATGGGTCATTTCGAGTATTTAGGCATTGATTGTGGAGATGGTCAATCTATAATTGCGGGCTTGAGTACCTTTAGTGCCCATCTGCAAAATTTGAAAAATATAACGGAACATGCCAATGATAAGGCCTTAATTGGACTTGATGAATTGGGAACCGGAACAGATCCTCGCTATGGAGCTCCAATAGCGCAGGTGATTTTAGAACAACTACGAGAAAAGAAATCATTTGTTATCGCTACAACGCACTTCTCTCAGATCCGAGAATGGGGTCGAAAGGAAGATGCCGTGCTCCAAGCTAGTATGGCCTATGATGCAATTGCCTTAAAGCCTTTGTATAAATATATACAAGGGAAACCGGGTAGTTCATTCGCGCTGGAATTGATGCGTAAGACCGGCTTTGATTTAGATTGGATTTCACGTATTAATGAACTGGCAGGGAAAGATTTAGGTAAAACAGAAGATTTAATGCTTGAGTGGGAACAAAAAAATCAACAACTTGAGCAAATATTGGCTGAAAACGTTCAAAAGTCTGCCCATTTAACGGCAATGCTAGATGAATATGGCCGATTAAAAAATAAGATCGGTGAAAAAAGGAAATTGGCTATGGATCAGGCTAAAAAAGAAGCGGAATTGCTACTTGCTGAAGCCAATAAACGGATTGAACAAACCATTAGAATAATACAAGAAAACAAAGCCGATAAAAATAAAACAACAAAAGCGCGTAGTGAGTTAAATCGATTCAAATCAGAATTGACAAATAAGCTAAATAAACCTACTCCGAATGCAGCCACTGTTGTCAAAAATGAAGCCGAATTGGAGGTTCCCTCAAATTGGAAACCCATACCAGGTGAGCGGGTAAAGAATAAGGATACCGACCAAATGGGAGAGGTAGTGGAATTGAAAAAGGACCGTGCCTTGGTGATTTTTGGTTTGATAAAAATGTGGATTCCGATTCTTGAATTACTGCCAGCCAAGCAGGAAAAAAAGAAAAAACAGGCCCAATCCAAAGGCTTTAATTGGATGGAAAGACAATCTTCATTTCAGGGTGAAATGGATTTGCGTGGAGTTCGAACAGAGGAAGCAAAAGCCAAACTTACTCATTTCTTAGATGAAGCGTATGCACTCGGACATACCCAAGTGAAGATTGTGCATGGACGTGGGGATGGAATATTGAGAAAAATATTGCGCGAACATTTAAAATCATTGAATTATGTGCGCGAATATGTGAATGAACACAGCGATCGCGGTGGCGATGGTTGCACCATTGTTCATATGAATTAAGATTTTCACAGACGGTTTAAAGGAATTAAATTTGTGCAATGGCAATACGATTAGACGGTAAAGCAGTTTCTGCTCACTTCAAAGAACAAATAGCCCAAGAGGTAGCTGATTTTGTGTCGCAAGGTAAAAGAGCACCTCATTTAGCCGCTATTTTAGTAGGGGAAGACGGTGGTTCAAAAACTTATATCGAAGCCAAAGATAGAGCTTGTCAAGAAGTAGGTTTTAACAGTACCATTTTGCGATTTCCGGCTACCATTACACAGGAGGAATTATTGCTCGAGGTGGAAAAAATCAATAATGATTCCCAAATAGATGGATTGATCGTCCAATTGCCGCTTCCGAAACATATCGATGAAAACGTGATAACCCAAACCATTATACCCGAAAAAGACGTGGATGGGTTTCACGATATTAATATGGGTAAATTAGCCAAGGGCGACCATAGTGGTTACGTTTCAGCCACCCCCTTGGGTATTACAATGTTATTGAAATATTATAACATCGATACAACCGGAAAGCATGCGGTTGTTATCGGTAGAAGCAATATTGTTGGCCGGCCGATGAGTATTTTGCTTTCGGAGTCGAGTTCAACTGGAAATGCAACCGTAACCCTTTGTCATTCCCGTACACAGAATTTAAAGGAAATCTGCTTAACAGCCGACATAATAGTTGCGGCAATAGGAAAGCCTTATTTTCTCACGGGTGATATGATAAAACCGGGGGCCATTGTAATCGACGTGGGGACCACCAGACTAGATGACACTACTCGTGAAAGAGGTTGGAAGTTGGCGGGAGATGTAGATTTCAAGGAAGCCGAAAAAAATGCTTCTATGATTACACCTGTGCCCGGTGGGGTAGGTCCAATGACTATCACCGGACTTTTGAATAATACATTAAAAGCATACAAGAGAAGCAAATGAACTATCCGGTAATGGAGCACTATTACACCATTCAAGGTGAAGGCACGTACG
>JALRKL010000123.1 GCA_023268875.1 Bacteroidia bacterium | reverse complement strand
TCCTTATCAATAGTATTGTGGTTTTTTTTAAAACCGCTTTATATCGATGGTTTTACCTGCCATTGTTTGTTTATGTAGTCTATTTCGCCTGGTACACCCAACAAGATGGGTATCTGACCCTCACACGTTTTATGTGGGATTTTTGGCGCCTGACATTTTTTTCCAATCCCCACGATTTTTTCATTCGTCTTTATTATTTCTTTATTGGTAATATCACCTTTATTTTCTCTCATGATAAAACCTTGGCCAATTTAGGTACAGTGTTATTTTTAATTGGACTTATTCGATTCTATAGGCAAAAACGAGATGATATTTCTCGATTCCAACTGGGTGTTTACATGGCTGCAATTGGCGTATTTGTTACCTTGAATTTTCTGAAAATGTATCCGATAGCTCCGCGTTTGCTATTGTTCTTTTCGCCTGTAGTGGTGCTCTTGATTGCCCTCTCGGGGGAAATTAAACACGTCGTTTACCGTTCGTTATGGATTGTGCTTGTGCTAATCGGTTTGGGAAATTATTTTCTATACTTTCCATTTAAGGAAAACGATGTACTTGAAATGACCAAGCGTTTGGATGTTTTAAAGCCGCACTCGGCCTATTTTTCTATGAATTCTACTCGTGCCATCCGGAAATTTGATGCTTTCACGGAAAATGAATTTCGGGTTGAAAATAACTACTTGAATGTTTCTTCGGCCACTACTGGTGTTGATTCGGTATTTGTTTTGAAATTGGTGCATCAATACGGCCGAAACGGAGAAAACGGTCCGATAATGGAGCCTTGCATTCCACGGGCTGCTGAATCAGGTCGTATGGAGTTAATCTCAGTGGCCGACGGTTTCAACATATACCGTATAAACGATCCCAATATTATTTCGGAGTTTGTAAAGGAAGGTATATTACATCCAAATTACCTAACAGAGAACACGCTAGATTTGCCTCAGAATCCGTTTTTTACATTCTAAACTGACCAAAAAGTCGTTTGCAATTGCTACATTGCGTTTTATGAAATCTATCTTCCCAATGATTATGATGGTGTTTGTCATGTCTTTTGGAACATCCAGAGCGCAGAACGCCTTGCATTTTGACGGATCAAATGACTATGTAATTTGTGGTACAGATACCTCACTTTCCAACTTTAGAAAAAATATCACTATCGAGGCTTGGGTTTATGCCGATAATTGGAAAACCAATGTATACGAGGGCTGTGTTGTGGTTAAAGAAGATAATTCAAGCAACTATGGCTATATGTTACGGGCGGGTAATGGAGGCCGGCTAAATTTCGCCATTGGGCAAGGTGCATGGAGGGAACTTACCACGAGCAGTTCGGTTATGAAAACCAATGAATGGTACCATCTTGCGGCCACCTATGACGGTATATATATGCGCTTGTATGTGGACGGTAAGCAAGTGGACTCTATGTACGAAACCGATCAAATAGGGATTTCTACTTCTACTCCCTTAACCATCGGTTCGCACAGCAGCCCTACTTCGTACAGCAGACATTGGGAAGGAAAAATAGATGAAGTTCGTATTTGGAAGACTACGCGAACGGCGGCTCAAATTTCCCAAAATATGGATAAAGAATTTTGTACTGGGGAACCGAATTTGGTCGCGTATTATAAATTTAATGAGGGTACCGCTAACGGTTCCAATACAAATGTGACGGTGGCTAAGGATTTTTCAGGGAAAAAGAACGACGGTAAATTGCTGAATTTTGATTTGATTAAATCGGGTTCAAATTGGACGCAAGGAATGAATCTTAAAACAACCACATCTTATGATACCATTAGTGTTTCTAGATGTAACCGATATCAATTACCAGGCAGTCAGAAATACGTATACGCTTCGGGTCAGTATCAGGCTACCATAGACAACTACATGGGCTGCGATTCGCTACTGACTATAAATTTAATGATACAGTCAAATTCTAAAACCGAATTGGATTATTTGGTTTGTGACTCTATGAAGTCGCCTAATTTCGATAAATATTACACCCAATCAGGGGTATATGATGAAATATTGGTCAATCAATTTGGATGTGATTCAATTGTGAGGCTGAACGTAACGGTGACAAAGCCGGTAATTTCAGAAAAATCATACCGCAGCTGTAATTCCGTAGTTTTAGATAGAATTCCCCAAACAGTGGTATATGAATCGGGGAGTCTTTCAGATACATTTATGGGCTGGGGTGGATGCGACAGTATTGTAATTCATAGATTTGAAGTATTACGACCTTCGCGCGACACCCAAACGTTGTTTTTATGTAATTTCATCCGAAGTCCCTCCGATAATAATATCATTTTCAAGAAGACGGGATGGTATTATGACACCATTGATAATTTTAATGGTTGCGATTCGGTATTGGTATATCATGTGGTGTCTGCTCGCACAGAGGGTAGCATTAATGTAAAGGCTTGTAATTCCTATACCGCCCCAAGTAAGTCGAGAACATGGACCGAATCGGGCCAATATCGCGATACACTGATTGGTGCAAATTATTTGGCCTGCGATAGCTTTATTAATATTGATCTCTTAATTAACAAACCCAAAGTTGAAATGGTAAATGTTGGGGCTTGTGGCTTTTATGAAACCCCACAAGGACAGCGCACCACCCAATCGGGAAAACTTTATGAATCGGTGCCGTCCTATTTAGGTTGCGATAGCATTCAGTATATTTATAATGTTTCTATCACCCAAATCAATGCAGGCGTTAAACGGGATTGGAATCGGCTAATTGCTGATGAGTTGCCCCAAACAGGTACAACGTTTCAGTGGTTGGACTGTTCGAATGATTTAGAGCCTATAACAGGGGCTAATCTTTCGGAGTTCGAAATGCTTAAATCCGGTGAATATGCCTTAGAAATTCGTAAAGGGGAATGTATAGACACCAGCAGATGCAAGGTTTATGCTTTTACGAATTCTGCAAATATTCAAAGCACAAATATTCGCATTTATCCCAACCCGACTAACGGCTTGTTGAGTTTAAAACTCAATAATATTTATGTGGACGTATCGATGTCTATTTACAATAATTTAGGTCAGATTGTAGAGGTACATAAACTAGGCATGGGATCGACATTCTCATTTAGAACTAATCTATCGAATGGGATTTATCTAATAAAGGTATTTACTCAGGAGAAAGAATTGTCACGATCTACGTTGATTAAAAACTAGTACATCATCCAGAAGAAATAAAAAAGCTGAATCTTAATTGATTCAGCCTTTTTTTATTTTACGATTTTGGTGTTATTGACGCACGAATTGCCAGTGTTCATCTACCGTAGGTTTATTTAACGCAACCATGCCTCCATCTTGGATATTAAGGGTATCTCCATTAATCCAATAACTCCAAACTCCTTTATCTTTATAAAAATTCCAAATCAAAGTATGCCCGTTAAAAGTTGTCCAATTGATACGCGAAGCTTCAATAGTCTTAGTATTGGGTTGTTCGCCCATTTCGAAGGAGCCAGTGCCATTTTCATAAAGACTGAAAGTAACATCACCAGTTACAAGTTTCCAGTTACCAACTAAATTCGCATCATTTTTGTTTGTACATGATTCCGTGGTGTTATTACAAGCGACTGCCGCGAAACCCACAAATAAGAATAGGATAATTTTGTTCATATTTCCAAATGTATATATTTTTATTCGAATTCAAAATTCTGTCTGGTTATTTTGTTAAATGTCCTTAAGATGGTACGAAAATAAATGCCCAACTCTTGCCTCTCAACGTTCATTTTAATTATACTCACTGCGTAGCAGTTGTGTACTTCTCCTTACAGTCGTCGGTTCGAACCCTCTGTTTGAATATACCAAAAAAAGTTCCTTGAAATAGGCGCTCTTGCTTGTTTTGCAGAGGGGAAGGGATTCGAACCTTAGTCCTAACTCTTTAATTATTAGGGATTTAATTTTTTAATTCCTGTTAAGCACACGTATTGTACGCAAAAGTTCTAATCTGTTACTCGAAAATACATAACCCCTGGTGTTTATGCAAATGTTTGGATATTCCCTCTGTTTGTATTTTGATGATATAGGATAAGAGATATACAG
>JALRKL010000022.1 GCA_023268875.1 Bacteroidia bacterium | reverse complement strand
CGCTCGGTTATGGAAATGAACGTGATCTAAAGATTCATCATAATTGCTAACTGCAATGGCAATTAAATAGGTTACAATAGGATAACGATGCCTCCAATGAATGCGATGTAGCGAATCGTTCAGGGCCTGAGTCGATACAAGTAGTCCATTTGTCCCAACTTTGAAGTCTTCATGTGTATCGACAATAATGTCGATTGAATCTATTTTGTCGGTCAACGATTGTTTACATGGCCACCAATAAGGGGCTCCGTAAGGCTGTGATAGCGTATGTATTATTGGGCCCGTGGCGTGAAAATCATACGTATACGCTCCGTTATTTCCAGTTACTCCAATAGGATTTCCCCCATAAAACACTTCAAAAGAATCCCTACTTCCACCGAGCCAACCTCCCATCTTGTATACCAACACCCGATCGCCTCTGCGCTCCCAATTAAGATGTAAAAGCCCCTGTTTTATACTGTCTACATCAAGCTTTTCGACCAAGTCGAAGGCGAGCGAATCGGAATTTTTATCTACAATAAAATCAAATAAAATAGCTCCTTGAATATTTGAGCCGATATGAGGATTTAGCTTCCAGTGACATCGATGATAGTTAAGATTATAACCATGAAAGACCGACTCACCCGCGCGTTTTCTAACTTCATTGATCTGCTCAAATCGCGCCTTTTCTGCGCAAATTACGTCTTCCCCAATTTGTGCCGATGCCAATCGGGTAATCGCTAATAAGGCTAGCAAAAATGTATTACGCATTGATACAAATTTCGCATTTTTATTCCACACATACGGAACCATAGAAATTTGACCGACTTTTGCATCGTGAATGCACGATGGTTTCCGCAATTCCTGATAATCGTTCTTGGAGCGGTTTGGGGCAGTTCTTTCATTTTAATGAAACGAGGACTTGAGGTATTTTCTCCCACGCAGGTAGCCGGAATACGACTGGTACTCGCCGGTGCCGTTTTACTACCTTGGGTGCTAAAATACTCTGTGTTTAAAAGCAGTATCGATGAAAAAACGGGAGTTAAAATCTTACAAAAAAAGGACTATTTGTGGTTAACAGCGAGCGGCCTCATTGGAAGCGGCATTCCAGCTTTTTTATTTTCCTATGCCGGTCAAATTATCCCCTCCGCATTATCCGGCATTTTAAACGCCTTTACACCTATGTTTACTTTGCTTTTTGGCGTTATATTATTTAAGGAAAAACTTGATAAACAAGGACTTACCGGGGTGGTTTTAGGACTTTTCGGAGCCGTCTTCTTATTCGGACCTACCCTTTTAAATTACGGAGCTCCCATTCCAATTTTAGGAGCCCTTTTGCCCTTAAGCGCGGCGCTGCTTTATGGACTAAACATCAATATAATTAAACGTTATTTAAACCATCTGCCGGGAATGGTTAAAACCGCTTACCCCTTCGTAGCAACCGCATTGGCGTATCTTCCTTTATTAATCTCAAGCGATACATTATTGCTTTGGGAAGAATATCCCGGGCCTCTTCATATTGATGCATTATCTACTTTAAATCCCCACCCTAAAACAGCAAATACCGCATTTTTCTATGTTTTCCTTTTAGGTTTCTTTGGAAGTGCCCTCAGCATGCTCGCCTTTAACTACGTAATTAAAAAAGTCCCGCCACTGATGGCCTCCACCACTACCTTCATTATTCCCATAACGGCCGTCTTCTGGGGACTACTAGATTCAGAAAGTATCACCTGGAATACCCTTATCGGACTTCTGTTCCTCCTTACAGCCGTCTACCTCATCATCCGCCGAAAATCCTAACCACACAAACAAATCAAATAAACTGCAAACGAGGCGAAAGCCGAGTAACCACGAACAAAGTGAGTATACCGCGAGCAAAGCGAGGTTCAACAAACAAATTAACTAAACCACAAGCGAGGCGAAAGCCGAGTAACCACGAACAAGGTGAGTATCTCGCGAGCGTAGTGAGTATACCGCGAACAACGTGAGTATCCTAAAACTGCTGCCCAATAAAAAAGTGAATCTGTCCCATTTGACCACTCCGAGGCACATCCTTGTAATCAAAGCCCCAAGCATAATCCAACCCTATTAATCCAAACATCGGCATAAATAAGCGTACACCAACGCCTGCAGCACGCTTCATTTGGAATGGATTGTATTTAGACATATCCGACCAGGCATCTCCCGCTTCAAAGAAACCCAGCGCATACACAGTCGCCGTTTGTCCAGTAGTAATAGCCTGACGCAATTCTAGAGTAAACTTATTATAAATCGGCGCACCTGCTGAACCACCCATGGCGGTCTGGGAAATCGTGTAATTATCGTAACCTCGTTGAGAAATAATCTCTGTAGCCGCAATATTAAAACCAAAAATACCCGCACCCCCTACTTGAAAACGTTCGAAGAATGTAGGACCGATATCGTTATTGTAATACCCCAAGAAACCAAAACGCGTTTTCGCTGTGAGTACTAACTTCTTATAAATTGGCGTATACCATTCCGCATCCAACTTAAACTTATAGAATTCTGCCCAACGATATTTCTCCGTTAAAGCCATATTAGTATAATCCCTGCCATCCAACAAACTAATCGGCGGTGTCGCTTGAATGGATGTAGTAAACTTACTTCCGGACATCGGATAAATGGGATCCGCAATGGAAGACCTCGTTAATTCAATACTCGCTGATGGATTATAAGACACCCCTTGGAAGCCCGTTGGGAAACCGTAAAATCCTCCATCCATATTTTGCATTCTATACTGCTGGAAACTTATTTGATATCTAATATTGAAAAAGTCATCTGGCCACTTCAAACGTTTTCCGATACCTAAAGTTACCCCTGTATTCATGAACTTCTGTTTCAACGGATCATCATTTTGACGGAAATCGAAACTGTTTATTGTTCTAAAAACACTTACCGATAAAGAAGTCGGCTTATAACCACCCAACCAAGGCTCAGTAAATGAAAACGTGTAACCTTGATAGTTCATTCCGTTACTTTGAGCACGGAGCGACAATTTCTGACCATCCCCTGAGGGAACGGGATTCCATAATTTGGTATTAAATAATTTTCGAGATGAGAAATTATTCAAGACAATTCCAGCAGTACCAATAAGGGTAGGAGTTCTACTAAATCCGTTTCCACCCCAACCACCAGAAAGTTCAATCTGATCCGAGGGTTTTTCAACTAAAGTGTAAACAATATCCACTGTCCCATCAGCTGGATTCGGCCTAGGATCAACACCCAATTGTTCGGGATCAAATAGTCCAATTGCCGCTAAATCGCGCATGGTCCTTTGGATATCACTCTTAGAGAACGTATTGCCTGGTTTTGTACGAATTTCCCTCAATATTACCCTATCCGAAGTTTTGGTATTGCCTTTCCAAGAAACCCGACCAATGGTAGCTTCAGGCCCTTCATTTATGCGTATTTCCAAATCGATACTATCGTTTTGAACTCCAACCTCAACTTCATACATATTAAAGAACAGATACCCTGCATCCATGTATAAGGTTTGAACGTCAAAGCCGCCAATATTGCTTCTTAATCTTTCATCTAACAAGGAAGCATTAAACACATCTCCTGGACGTATTCCCAACAACGTATCTAATAACGTCGTAGAATATCGTGTGTTTCCTTTCCATGTAATACTTCTGTAGTGATATTTATTACCTTCAAAAATATTTATATGCACCAGAATTCGATCCTCACCGAACATTGAAATGCTATCCTTTAAAATACGAACATCTCGGTACCCTTTACTTTGATACAGCTTTATCAATTGCTGTTTGGCTTCAGCAAACTTTTCTTCTGTAAACTTCGAAGATTTCGTAATATTCCATTTACGGTACCGGCGTTTGATATCTTTTATCGCCCCACGTAACTCGGCATCATCTAAAGTGACATTACCGGTAAAATTAAAATCATGAACTTTGACTTTTGGACCCTTTTCAATGTAAAAATCAAAGTTTTCATAGCCGATCATTGGCTTATCCTCTTTGTTCTTGGCCTCAGGTCTTTTTACGCTTACTTGTACATTATAATAACCCTTGTCTAAATAATAAGCCCGTATTTTTTGTATACTGCGATTAACTAGGTTCGGGGTTATGTACATTCCGCGTCTTAGATCAGTTTCTTCTTTTAATGTTTTTGCTTGTGAATTGGTTACATTCAAAAAGCGGTATCCGTTCAAGCGAGGCTGCTCCTTAACCACAAATTGCACCACTATTTCGTTGCTATTTCCCGAGGGAAGAAAATAAACCTGCACGTCTGAGAAATAATCGCGCTTCCAAATGTTCTTTATCGCCTCAGGTATTTCGGTACCGGGTACTTTAATTTCTTGCCCTATTGACAATCCAGAATACAGGATTACTAACGCCTTTTGAACCGCTTTCCCATTCACCTCACGAACATCTATATTCTTTATTTTATAGGTATTTGGTTCTATAAAATTATATGAGATTCCCGTTGCCTCCTTGTAGATATCTTTCGTCTGAGAGAACAGTCCGCAAGAGACAACAAATAAGCTAAATAAAATTGATACTGCTTTTTTGTTTAAAGTCATATTGGATTTACTCCTTTCCCATCTTCAGCTAGTTGATCGGAAGTCTTACCAAATCGACGTTCACGGCTTTGGTAATCCAAGACCGCCTCTAAAAAATGTTCTTTGCGAAAATCGGGCCACAAAACTGATGTAAAGTGTATCTCTGAGTAGGCAATTTCCCAAAGCAAGAAATTACTGATACGCATTTCACCACTGGTTCGAATCAATAAATCGGGATTGGGATACTCAGCCGTATTCAGGGCTCTATTCAAAGTATCTTCATTTATATTTTCGATATCGATTTCGCCATTTTGGGCATTTAATGCTATTTTCTTAACTGCTTCTATTATATCCCAACGACCACTGTAGCTTAATGCAAGAATTAAAGTGGTTCGGGTATTTCCTGCCGTAGCGGCTTCTGTTTCTTTTAACTGTCGAACGCAACGTGAAGGCAATTGATGTATATTCCCAATGGTTTTTAAACGAATATTGTTCTTCATCAAATTGGGTAATTCCTTCTCAATTGTGTCAACCAATAGTTGCATAAGCGCATTTATTTCACGCTCGGGACGATTCCAATTTTCCGTGGAAAACGCATAAAGGGTAACAAACTCAATTCCTACTTCTGCAGCAAATTCTAATGTATTTCGTACCGCATTTACACCATGCTTATGTCCAAAGATTCGCATGTGACCTTGCTGCTTTGCCCAACGACCATTACCATCCATAATAATCGCCACGTGCCGCGGAATGCGATGGGGATTTATACCGGGATATGATGCTAAAGTGTCAGAAGTCATTGAAATTATCTGCAAATTAAGGGAGTTATTCGGTAAGATAGGTTAAATCCGACGAAATAATACCAATCTTTGAGGTGTTCATCTCCTCTGAAAGTGCCTTTGGGAAATGGATTCAATCCTCTTAACACTTGTGGCTGTGAATATTGTGCAGAACCCTCACCTTGTGCATCCGTGATTGCTCTAAAATCCGGATACGTCCCTGTAACATCATCAAGCAAATCTGTAAATGTTTTACGCCAAACAGCTTCCACACCCACTATCCAAGCTCCTCTGTTTCGGCGTTGTGAAATTTTATATTTGTATCCCAAACCAATCGGTATAGACATCTGAATACGACTGTAATTACTCTTTCTCATTCCTGTATTAGCTGCATGCAAACTGATTTGCTCGGCATCTAAACGCCTTGGTTCAAATCGGAACAATCCCAACCCCAATAAAGCATACGGCGTACTAATACGATTGTTTATGTTAGTTCCAAATCGGTGAAAATCAAAACTCAATAAACTCGAGAATTCATAAACGGCTGACTGAAAGTTTAAATCTTGAATCTCATAGTTTTCATTCCCATCTGTTGTACCCGAAACATACAAATACGAAAACTGATTTCTCCATGCAAAATAATCGCTGATATTGTAGCGTTGATATACTCCTGCAGAAGGATGAAAATGTTTGGTGTTCTGCCCTTTAGACAAATCACCATAGTAATTACTCGCGCCTAACACAATGCCATACTCATTCCTACCGGAGAAGTACTTTTGCGACCATACAGTGCCCGTCCATGTAAAGGATATACATAGAAGCGCAGCGCTCAAGACAGATTGTATGTTTCGCTTAAAATTGGAAACAGGTTGTTTTTCCACCCGTAATTTTTCGAGTCAAAGTAAAGTTCAAAAATAAGTACCAATCCTTAGTTGTTTCGTCCCCACGAGCAGCACCCAAGCGTTCTTCGCTTCCATAATCGTTTACCAAATCGGTTCTGCGTAACTCGGGCGTACGATCGGCCATAGCCGCTGCCAAGCCACCGTTACTTCCGCGGGTAATTTGTGGATCTACGTAGGTTGTGCTGATATCGTCTAAATAGTCTGTGAAGGTTTTGCGAACGCCCAACTCAACGCCCCATGCCCATACATCATCAAACTGTTGTTTATATCCTATTCCAATTGGAATACTAATTTGTGTTAGTGCGTAACGACGACGCTCATTAAACTTGGTAGTCTCCTGCGCTTCCGTGCTCAAAGGCTGCAATTCAACCCATTGCCCATCATATTGGGCTAAATCTCCGTACTCGGACTGGGTATGCACATCAGGCATGTACTCAAAATATCCTAAGGGATTGAATTTAAACATTGCGACACCCCCGAAAATATAAGGACTAGCAGGATTGAAGCGTTGGGTTTCAGAATAACCAAATAAGTTATATTCAATAGTTCCGCCTATCTCAATAATATCACTTTTAAAACTCAAATTCCGCTTGTAACGCTCAGCAATATCGCTGTAATTTTTATCGCTTCCAGAAATCTGACCAAACAAGGCATTTCCACGCAATGTGATGAAATCACTGTAGTTAAATCTACAAATAATTCCCCCCATAGGTTTGGTTTCATTCAAAGCCACTGAAGGCGAAAGCTCCCCTAAATAATTGGCGCCGCCTAGGGTAATTCCGACTTCAATCGGTTGACTTTTACGCTGCGCTCCTAAGGTGCCCGCAACGCCCATCAAAACAATTAATATGGACTTAGAAAATGACTTCATACACGTGTGAATTATACAAATTTAAGGTATTATCGTTTTATTTCCATAAAACCCAGCAAAATAACGGCTACACCCCACTTCAGGTATCGTCTAAGCCTATTCAATCAACATTCCCAATTATATGCAACAAACAAATAACCCTCTTCAGATACAACCCACTCCAACAAATAATACCACCATATCACGAGCGCAGAGAGTATTACATCAAACAAAGTGAGTCCTAGCGAGCGTAGCGAGTATACCGCGAGCGCAGCGAGTATCACGACCGAAGGGAGTATTTAAACGAACAAAGTGAGTCCTAGCGAGCGCAGCGAGTATCCAGCGAGCATAGCGAGTATCACGACCGAAAGGAGTATTTAAACGAACAAAGTGAGTCCCTGCGAGCGCAGCGAGTATCCCGCGAGCATAGCGAGTATCACGACCGAAGGGAGTAATAAACCCCCATTGTAACAAAGTTCCTCAAAAACGGCACCCGCGACACCCAACCCCACTGCTTCCGGGGCTTCAACCCAAACTTATGCTCGTAAATAGGATTAAATAAGTAAAACTGCTTCTGCGCAACAGTAAAACCCGACTTCCGAGAAACTCGCTCAAAACGTTCAATGCTGATACCCGTACTACGGATCTCTTCCATTGTATCAATGCCACTTTTTGGAGTGCCTAATAGCTTCAATAACATTGGATATAAAGGCCCCGGTAACAAATGCGTAAATGGTAATTTTGATGCCAATTTACCCGGCAGCACTTGCTGGTGGCCGCCGTAAGGCATCATCCATGGAGGAAACGCAAAAAACACAACACCTCCCTTTTGCAAAAATCGCAACAACTCAGGCATAAATCGAGCTTGATCGGGAATGTGTTCGATTACATCTTTTAGTACGATAATGTCATATAGGCCATCTAAATCAACATCAGGATTCACATCGTAAATGTTCTTATTTAAAAATTGAACTTTTCCCGTTGATAATTCCTCTGACAAAAATCCTTTGGCCAATTCAATTCGACTTTCCTCAAGCTCTATGCCCGTGCAAAGACATTCCCTTTCGATAAAAGCCTTCAAAACACCCGCTTCGCCACAACCAATTTCCAAGACACGCATATCCGGTTTAATTTCGATTGTTCGCTCCAAAAAAGGAATTATATGCTCTTTCGTAACACGGTATGTCATATCAAAATACCGCTTTTTGTCACCGTGAAATTCGTACATCCCGCTACCTTAAGGCTTATGCATTACTGTTCCACATTTTTGACACGTGCGAAGGTCTTCCGAGCCGTAAAAATGATTAAAGTGTGCAATGAAATCCGTTTCTATATTCTTCAATTCAAAATAAGCATCGTGCAATTTGTGATTGCAGTTCTCACAAAACCACAATAAACCATCCGTAAATCCCTTACCCTCGCGAACACGCTCAATTACCAAACCAATACTTCCCTCCGTTCTGCTCGGAGAATGAGGAACCTTTGGAGGTAATAAAAACATATCACCAGGTCCTAAGTGAATGGCTTTTTTCTCCCCATCTTCTTGAATATAAACAGTAATGTTCCCCTCCAATTGATAAAACAATTCTTCGGTTTCGTTGTAATGAAAATCTTTGCGCGAATTAGGCCCTCCTACAATCATAACAATGTAATCGGTTCCTTCCGGACATAGATTTTTATTCGCCACCGGCGGTTTTAATAAATGACGATTCTCATCAATCCATTTTTGCAGGTTAAAGGGCATGTTTACTGACATAAATTTTGGCGTTTAATACAGAGCAAATGTAGGTAATTTGGTAAAAATGATTTTGTGTAACACTTTTACGCCGTGTATTTCTATTTTTGTATCACCGAATGAGTGACGCAATAAAGCACGAATGTGGAGTCGCTTTCATCAGACTCCGTAAACCCCTATCCTATTTTAAAGAAAAATACGGCTCTTATTGGTACGGGCTGCACAAGCTGCAGTTCATGATGACCAAACAGTTAAATCGAGGACAAGACGGAGCTGGCATAGGCGTCGTTAAACTCAAACCGCAATACGGAGACCGCTATTTAGCCCGTCAACGGAGTGCTTCTAAAACCGCGCTGGGCGATATCTTTGAAGAGGTTTTTAAAGCCCTTGATCAAATTCCCGAAGAACACCGAGAAGACATCGATTATCTTAAAAAGCACTATCCGTACGCGGGTGAACTTTTGCTAGGACACTTGCGATACGGAACTTACGGAGGTAATTCTATCGAAAATATCCACCCGTTTTTACGTCAAAACAACTGGATGGCTCGCAACCGGCAAGGGCGGCGGTGGCGGCCAGTCCAAGGACAAGGGATCGGGCGTTCATGGCGTTCATCCGCAATCGACATTGGTGATGGTGCCCGCCGCATCCAGGCGGAAGACGATCCGGTTGGGGTTGTATTCCTGCGGC
>JALRKL010000021.1 GCA_023268875.1 Bacteroidia bacterium | reverse complement strand
CCCCATTAAATCACCTCCAAAAACCAACGTTATAGTATCTAAAGTATCAGAGATCTTATTAATTTGACTCTGCGCAAATAATTTGTTGGGGTCCGTTTGAAAAACAGAGAGAAGGCAAATTAAAAATTGCGCGCAGCGATTTTTCATATCACGAATATAAGGCAATTCAATTCTTCTTTTCTTCAATATGGAGCTTATGTACGATTGTTCTACTTGGTATTTGATGTTTTGGTACGCTGGATAATTTGGTAATTTCAACCAATAATGACGGAATGTTTCATTAGGTATGACAGATTTAGGTGGTTAAATTGTGATATATATAAGAAAAGCGGCCATTGGCCGCTTTTCTTATATAATCATGATACTATTATGATGCTTACTGCAACACGATTTTCTGTGTTGCTGTATTACCTTCTGCATCAGTAACCTGTACTACGTAAACGCCGGTTAATCCGAATACGTTAACATCTGCGCGGTTGCTAGATAGTTTCTCGTTGCGGACGATACGACCATCAAGACTCATCACGGTGATGCTTTCGATGGTGCGTGAACCTAAGCTTACGGTAAACTTACCAGAAGCAGGGTTAGGAGCAATACGCAATTCATTAGCAATGTTCGCTACTGCGTTGCTGTTACCCATTTGACAAGAGCTATATACGTAAAATAATTCTACCAAATCGGTTGAAGTACGTGTGTAATGGCGGTTAAATCCACCAACACCGTTATCTTTTACGCAATCACGGTCGGTGGAATCAGCGAAAGCCTCACCGTTAGAACTGCTGCTCATTACTTCATTTACAAATTTGTATTCGAAGTATTCACTACATATACCCTTTACCAAAACTTCATAAATATCGGAATTGTCTTTGTTCGCAGTCATTGGAATGGCACCGGCTTGCCAAGCTGGAGAAGTGAAACCACCCATCAACCAAACAGTATCTTCAGGGATTTCGTTACTCATATCAACGCGGAAAAAGATGTCAGAAGCACTTAAAGTGCTGCCAGAGCAAGGCTCGTCTAAGCCGAAACAACGCACATCGAAAGTAGTATCGTTGTGTACGAAGTATTTACGATCGGCTCCGCCTTCCCAGTTTACATTACCATCTGCATCAATTTTACGCACTTTATGAGCGATTTCAACACCTGAATCTAACAGAATAGTGGTGGTCCACACATTAGAATTAGCGTTGTTTCTAGCGTATTCAAACTGCCAGTAGCCATTGCTAATAGCGATGTATGTTGTTAATTTGTTATCGGTAATATCGTATTCATAGGTAATAGAGTCTGCAGCGTTATTGGAATCGGTGATTTCCGCACCATTAATAACTTTAGGAATACCTAAATGGCTACCTTTTCCGTAAACGGTGAAAGTACCATCGCCGTTATCTTTCCAAGTGCCCATATTGGAACCGTCGAAAGGAGCAATAGGAGTACCGCATCCGTTGGCACCGGCTTGCTGCCAACCCTCAATCCAGGTCTCGTCGCCGAAGATATTGAAGAAAGAACCATCTCTGTTTAGTATAACGCGGTCGTCTTGCATACAAGGACGCGTGGTTGCATTGATTTCTTCGCTAAACCATCCGATATCGCCTTTGGCGGGACCTACACCGATTTTGGTGATTTTCCAATCGCCACTCAAACCAGACTGATCAGAGAAGAAAGTTCCTCCAGCCCATCCGTTGATTTTACCACCAGCGATATCTACGTCTTTGAAATTACACTCTTTACCCATATCGATTTGGAAGGTAGCTTTGAATTTAGGAATTGCTGCAGTAGGACAAGCCTCGCATGCACCGAAACATACCTTATCAACCTCAACGTCAGCACCGCTTACGGTAACACCGCGGTTGTTATTTGTAGCACAAGAAGATGGTACAGATTCGTCTGAACCCCAAGCGTTTCCATTAACGAATTTATATTCATAAGAACCATCAGCTACACACAAAATTACTTCGTGAATTTTATTGGTGTTATACAAATTAGCCAATCGTGTTGCAGAAGGATTCCACTCTGGGAAACCTGCGGCTTTTTGGATAGAACCGGCTACGTGAACTCCGTCAGAGCTTACCGCAGACTCTTTTTGAAGATCTACAGCCAAGCGCACCGCGTACTGTCCGTCGGGAGCAGAACCACCAAAAACGAATGCAGGCAGCATCAAGGTGTCTGAACCTGAGCCCGTCCAAACCCAACGGTTATCATTAGATTCTCCATTGTTTTTGTGTCCTTTTTGAGAAAGGGCAGGAACGCTCTCTACTCCTGAGGCCCAATCGTTGTTGTTGATGAATTTGAATTCAATTACAGAATTTTCATCGGCTTCAGCATAAACAGAATAAATGGAAGAGCTACCTTCTTGAACAAGAGTAGTTGCACTAGGGCTCCACCCTTGGAAAGAACCTGCAACATGAACGCCATTAGCAGAAACGGTTTCGTTCTTCATATCAACGGAGAACTTAACCATACGCTTTTGTCCAAATGCACTAAACACTAAGGCTAATGCAGTGGTAAACAATAATGATTTTTTCATAATTTGTTGTTAGATGATTGTTATCAAAAAACAATATTAATAAAAAAAGTGTCACATTGACGTTAAGTCCAATATTTTTTTGAAAAAATTTACAATAAGTGCCGAAAATTTGAACAATTAGATGAACATGTAGAGGGCGGTGGCTAGGGATTTTATGCTTTTCATTTTTCTTAAATACCGGAAAGCGCCCTTGTTTACTGTGTTTTTGAAAGGGGGTGAAAGTCGGCTGTTATGAATCTTTGGCTTGAAAATAAAATCAGAAAGATTTGAATCTTTTTGTAATATTTACAATAAGTATTGATTTGGTACCCGATTTTATTGGAGTTTTGTTCGTTATCAATCATACAACTGATAACAAAGAAAAAGGCCTCTATTGCTAGAGGCCTTTTTCTTTGTTGTGATTAAT
>JALRKL010000197.1 GCA_023268875.1 Bacteroidia bacterium | reverse complement strand
TTGGACGTGCGTCTACTTCATGTCCTTTTTCTTGAAGGAATTCAGCTATTGCCGACGTACTTCGGTTTAGTTCACTTGCTACTTTTGCTAAACGGTATACCGCCATAATTTAATTCAAATTTAAAATTAACCTTCTGATATCCCAAGAATTTAGGGGGATTGTGTTAAAATCCCCCTACAGGCCTTGAGAAAGCGCCTGTTTTATAGGGCTAGCCCATCTTATTCTTCATCGAATTCATTACGCAAGATCTTATGAACTTGAGTAATGGTTTCTTCTTCTAAATCGGTACGGGTAAGCAAATCTTCGATAGATGTGCGCAATACGTCCTTTGCCGTATCTAAACCAACACGCTTGAATTCTTCGATGATCCATTCATCAATTTCATCCAAAAATTCGTCTAGATCCACATCGTCCTCTACTACCGCATTAACTCTATATACCTCAATTTGATATCCCGTTAACTTACTCGCTAATTTGATATTGTGACCGCTTCTTCCGATTGCTAGCGATACTTGGTCGCTTTCAAGGAATACATTAGCTGTTGTACCTTCAATGTCCATTTTGCTTACCACTGCCGGCTGAATAGCACGTTGAATAAACAATGCATCGTTAGTGGTGTAGTTTATTACGTCTATGTTTTCGTTGCGCAATTCGCGAACGATACCGTGAATACGAGCTCCCTTAACCCCAACGCATGCGCCAACTGGGTCGATACGGTCGTCGTAACTTTCTACTGCCACTTTTGCACGTTCTCCAGGTTCGCGAACAATTTTTTTGATGGTAATTAATCCATCTAAAATTTCGGGAACTTCCAATTCAAAAAGGCGTTCCAAGAATTCGGGTGAAGTACGTGAAAGAACAATTCTGGGAGATCCTTTATCCATATCAACGGCATGAATTACCGCACGAATGGAATCTCCTTTTTTGTAAATATCGCGGGGAATCATCTGGTCTTTAGGAAGGGTTAATTCGTTACCCTCATCATCTAAAATCATAATTTCGCGTTTCCAAACGTTATAAACTTCGCCGTTAATAATTTCACCACGTTTGTCGGTGTATTTGCGGAATAATTCGTCTTTTTCAAGTTCAATAATTCGGCTCATCAGCGCTTGGCGTGCATTTAACACGTTACGACGACCGAAATCTTCTAAACTGATTTCTTGAATACAATCTTCACCTACCTGATAATCGGGTTCTAATTTTAATGCATCTTCCAACGCAATGTGCAAGTGCGGATCTTCCACTTCGCCTTCTTCTACGATTAGGCGCAAATGGTACATTTCGATATCCCCGGTTTCGGTATTGATGATGATGTCGAAATTGGCTTCTTGACCAAATTTCTTTTTTAGGATGTTTCTAAAAACGTCTTCCAAAACGCGCATCATGGTTGCGCGGTCAATGTTTTTGAATTCCTTAAACTCGGAGAAACTCTCCACCAGATTGATTCCGAGGTCTTTGGCTTTGGCTTTCATGTTATTTAAAACTTAAAATGATAGTTGCTTCTTTAATTTGGTCGAAGGGAATTTGTACTTCTTCCAAGTTGATTTTCTTTTTTCCTTTTTCTTTGATCTCGTTTTGAATGGTAAGGATTCCATTTTCGAAACCGGTAAACGCACCTTGAAAAGTGGCTTCCTCAGTTTGGATTTTAAGACTCCGGCCGACATGCTTCTTGAATTGACGTATATCGCGCAGAGGTTCAGTTGCACCAGGAGATGAAATTTCGAACGTGAACGGATGCTCTCCAAAATCTCCCTCATCGATGGTTCTAGAGATGTGACGCGTAAATTCGGTTAGAACACCCATAGATAATGCTTCCTCGCTGTCGAGGTAAAACCGGAAAAGTCCTGTAGGACTCACGGTATGATGCACTACGAACAAGTCGTAGTTTGCCGCATCTGCGTTTATCAGTTCTCTGAGTTTTTCACCTAATTTTTTCATACCCAATAAAAAAGGGGACTGCTTTTCGCTTGCCCCCTCCTGATTATTTGTTGGAAAAGTTCCACAAAGATACGCTACTTTTAATGAAAAAACAAAGTGTTACCTAATCCTGAGGCTTGATTTGACTTCATTTAAATTGGATGATATCCTCGCTCTCGAAATACTCGATAATATGCTGTCGTAAAACGTTTTCTTGTTCAAAAATATTCAAATTAGGAAGGGGTTTGATGTTTTCCCATTCGGGCCATCCTTTGCGATTGGTACCGGATTTTTTATAATAACCAGAATAGCTCAAAACACGGCAATTCGCTATATGCATCAAGCGTGTTTTCTCTTCTTTTGTAAATGCTTTTTCTGGCAATTCTCCTAATTCTCTTATTCCAATCAAGAATAAAATAGCATTCAAATCTGGTTTTTTCTCAAAGTTTTCTTCTATAAAGGCTACTACTTGCAGCCATTTGTGTTTTATTTCTTGATTTAAAGTGCTTTCTGTTGTCATTGATACTGCAAAGTAACAACCGATTTTGTGAAAGCCGAGGGGAGATATAAGCGATTGTGTATTTTTGTTGAATGAATACCGAATCACCCTCAAACTACGATGGATTGGAATTGATGAATACCGAAGAAATTCTCCAAGGAATGAACGACGAAGATGCTCGCATTGCCGGTGTGGTGAGAGGTCAAATTCAATCTATTGCGGCGCTTGTAAACGCTACATTGGCGAATATGCAACGCGGGGGTCGGTTGTTTTACCTAGGTGCGGGAACAAGTGGCCGATTGGGTATTGTAGACGCATCAGAATGTCCACCAACTTTTGGAGTGGAACACGGAAAGGTTATTGGCATAATTGCAGGTGGGGATGCCGCCATTCGCAAAGCGGTGGAAAATGCGGAAGATGATTTTCATCAAGGCTATAAAGATCTACAATCATTTAATGTAAACGAAAACGATGTTGTTGTAGGTATTGCGGCTTCTGGGCGCACGCCCTACGTGATCGGGGCTTTACAGGCGTGTAGGCAGGTCGGAATAACTACGGGTTGTATTGTGTGTAATCCCGATTCCCAAGTGGCAAAAGAAGCCGATTATCCCGTTGAATTGATTACGGGACCTGAATTTTTAACCGGTTCAACTCGATTAAAAGCGGGAACAGCAACCAAGTTGGCCTTGAATATGCTCACCACGGCGGTTATGATACGAATGGGGCGGGTAAAGGGCAATAAAATGGTCGATATGCAGTTAAGCAATGAAAAATTAGTCGATCGCGGCACACGAATGATCATGGAAGAGACGGGTTTGGATTATGATACCGCGCAGTTGGTGCTGTTGAAAGAAGGCAGTGTTCGTGCAGCTATCGACAAGTTATCGCAGTGGTAAATTTAGGATAGTACATCCCATGTTCTATCACCTAAAAGACGCACGGTATGTAAATATTGCGAGAAGGGCATATTCTTGCCCCACTCATAGGGGGCTACCATGCTCAAAACCTGGGTTCCGTCTTCTTTTTGGTAGAGGTGGTAAATACCATTGATTACAGGTTCGAAATTTATATCTGCTTTATATATCGCATGTGAAATTTCAAGACGCTCTTCGATGGCACGAGCCTGTTTCATCAATAATTCGGCTTGTTTTTTGAGCATTTGAATCTGCTGTTCCGCCTGATGCTGCATGGCCTCGTGGGCGTTTGCCTTGAGCATGCGTTTATCAATGGGTTCGATTTTAGGGGAGGTTACCGACAATGCATACGGGGCATTGTGGAGTTCTCCTTGGTATCGGGCATCTTTCAGAAATAAAGGACGTTTATCCGTCTCTTGTGTTTCTGTGGTTTCGGTATTTAAATTCTCGTCTTCCACGTCGTGTTCGGGAACTCCGTGCCCGACATCTCGCTCAACGCGATCGCGAACCTCGGCTACGCCGACCTGCGGTACGGCGTCCCCGTCTACCCCGGCGACACGATCACCTCGCGCACGACCGTGATCGGGCAGCGC